>NZ_JAYGHN010000032.1:0-72128 GCF_034931845.1 Calothrix sp. UHCC 0171 | reverse complement strand
TCAAACAGAATATATCTTTGGCAAAAATCCCAATGATTTTCTTAGAGAAGTGATTCAACAAATCCCCAAGGGTTTGGTGCTGTGTTTAGCCGAAGGAGAAGGTAGAAATGCCGTTTATTTAGCACAGCAGGGATGTCGAGTGACAGCTGTCGATGCTTCTTGTGTTGGCTTAGAAAAAGCCCAGAAATTAGCAGCAGAGCGTTCTGTAGAGATAGAAACCATCGTCGCAGATTTGGCTAATTTTTCAATTCAACCAAATTCTTGGGATGCGATCGTCTCTATTTTTTGTCACTTACCACCGAGCCTGCGCGCAAATATCCATCGACAAGTGGTTTCTGGATTGCGATCGGGTGGTGTGTTTGTACTGGAAGCGTATACACCCCGTCAACTAGAATTCAAAACGGGAGGTCCACCCAATGCCGATTTAATGATGGAGCTGACAACCCTCCAGCAAGAACTGGATGGGTTAGAGTTTAAACAGTCCGCAGAAGTTGAGCGAGAAATTCAGGAAGGATTGTTTCATCAGGGACATAGTGCTGTCGTGCAATTACTGGCTGTGAAAGCATAATTAGCGCAGTGGAGACGATGGGAGGATGAGAAAATAATGAAATTACGAAACATCTCATCCTGCCCTCTTGCTTTAGTTATTTAAAGAACGAGAAGATAAAGAATGGGTTTTAGTAGATTGTTTATCATTCGTTGTGATGCAGAATCGAGGAATTACTGATGCACTGCTGATACCCATTTTCATCAGTCAGGGTTTCAAGCATTATTGAGAAATTAAGCGATCGCACAATCGGCTCACTCAATAATAGTTAATTAAACGGCATAAAGGAAACATCAAGGAGTAAGATGATGAAAAAACAATGGTATGAATCTCTTTTTGAAAATTACGGGTTGAAATATGATAATGAAAATTTCATACAGGGTACTGTTGGTGAATGCAATTTCATTGAAAGGGAGATAAATTTTGATAAATCATTAAAAATATTAGACGTTGGATGCGGAACTGGCAGACATACAATTGAATTATCAAATAGGGGATATGATGTTACTGGGATTGACCTATCAGAAGCTCAACTTACTAGAGCGAAGCAAAAAGCAGAAAGTTACAATTTAAAGATTGATTTTCAGAAACAAGATGCAAGAAGTCTTTCATTTAACAATGAATTTGATGTTGCAATCATGCTTTGTGAAGGTGGATTTCCATTGATGGAAACAGATGAAATGAATTATGAAATACTCAATTGTGTGACAAAAGCACTCAAAGAGAATGGTAAATTGATATTTACAACTTTAAATGGATTATTCCCACTGTATAATTCTGTTGAAAATTTTTGCGCTTCAACAACAAAAGAAGGCAATGCCGCATATCGAAGCAATACATTTGATTTCATGACATTTCGAGACTACAATGTTACGGAATTTGAAGACGACTCTGGAAATAAAAAGACTCTTGAATGCAATGAAAGATATTACGTTCCCAGTGAAATTACTTGGTTGTTAAAGTCCCTCGGATATAAAGAAATTAATATATTTGCAGCAAAGCTTGGAGCATTTTCTAGAAATGACAAGTTGACAACCGAAGATTTTGAAATGCTGGTTATCGCTGAAAAATAACTATGAAACAAAAGCGCGATCGCGCAAATTTTATCCAGCATCAGCAAGAAAATTCAGGCTGTGGATATAATCGGAGTCATACAATTTCACCTTGCCAAAATTGATCTAGGCTATTATTTTGGCAAAGTTATTGATAATACCTCATACATACACGCCTCTCTTTTTATCAATCACATCCCCAACTTCCTCAAAATTCCCTTTGTGGAAACAATATGCTTATCCATCCCCAATTTTCCAGGCTTAATCCCCAACGCTAACCCGATTAACTCAGTAATATAAATCACAGGCAAATTATAACTAATCTCGTATTTCTTCTCAATATCAGGCTGTCTCAACTCCAAATTAGTAGAACACAAAGGACAAGCGAGGACAATACAATCTGCACCCAGGGATTTAGCCTCATCCAATAGTCGTTTTGTCAATTCAAAAGCAACATCTTCCTTAGGGACTAAAATTGGTCCACCACAGCATTTTGTTTTGGAACGAAAATCTACCACTTCTGCACCGCAAGTCTCTGCTAATCTATCCATCGACATCGGGAACACTGGGGAATCCCATCCGGTGATATCTGCGGGTCTAGTTAACAGACAGCCATAGTAACAGGCTACTTTTAAACCTGTGAGGGGTTTCTTGATTTGACTGGAGATATCCAAGTCATTGACTAATACATCCACTACATTTCTAACTTTTATTTGCTTTTCAGGTACAGACATGCCCATATCTGCCAGAATATTGGTGATTTTCTGCCGTTCTTGCTGATTTCCTAACGCTTTCGCTGCTTTAGCTGACTTGTTATAACAACCTGAACAAGCTGCTAGTAAATCCATATTTTGATTTTGGGCTAAAACTACATTTCTTGCAGCTAAAGCCATCCCTACATCATGGGACACACCCCCAGCGACGGAACCCCCACAACAAGACCAATCGTCAAGTTCTTCTAGTTCAATTCCCAATTTTTGCATTACCACTTTTGTGGATAAATCAAATTCCTTGGCTGTGGTATGCAAACTACATCCTGGATAGTAAGAATATTTCATGGTTGGTTTGCCTTTGCTAGTGCTTGAATGAATTTTTGCGGGTCTTTGACTTGGGCTGGTAAGGGGGATAATTTACCTCGGAGGGCTAACTTTATACCTAGTTTGGTTTGTTCACGGATTGCAGAGATGCCACCATATTTATGCATTAATTCCGGTTCAAATAAAATACCCCGTTTTTCGATTAACTCCACAAATATCTGATTAAACCTGGTAGAGTCATTGTTGATACCTTGTTGAATTGCGATCGCCTTTACTGCTTCAATCACATCCGATGGACGAACCCCACGGGGACAGCGAGAGGTACAAATTTGACAGGAAGTACATAACCACAGGCTGTTACTTTGCAGTACCTTTTCCCATTCCCCCCGTTGCACCATTAACACCAGACTCCGAGGTAAAATATCCATCAAATCGGCATTCGTACAACCACCGCTACAAGTGCCACATTGCATACAAGCCTTAATCGCCGCACTCTCCCCACCCTCCGCCAGAACCTTATCCATAAAGGCTCGGTTCATTTTGTCGCCATCTACTTGGCGGTCTGTTTTAATACCAAAAAAACATTTTTTAACTGCCATTATCTTATCCCTCACGGAACTAGAATATTAAATTACCCACTAACTGACCATTGCTGACATGAATCCGGTTCATATTGGCGAGAAAACCAGCAATTTCCGCCGCCGCAGACCGTCCATCGGTGATAGACTCGACAATAGCCTTGGGACCTGTAGCTGTACCTGCTAGGAAAATACCTTCCCTTGCAGAAGCATTATTAGAATATTGTTGATGGGCAGTAGTATAGAAGCGATCGCACCCCACAGATAAACCTGCAACTTCAGATAATTCGGAATTACCTACCATCCCCACCATCAATACCAACATATCTACCGTTAAGCGCATTGGTTTACCAATCAAAGTATCTTCCACCCGCAGCAATAATCTACTGTCGGGTTTCTCGTTTGCTTCCGAAAGCCGTCCCCGGATAAATTGGATACCATAGTCTTCCTGGGATCTTCTATACAGTTCCTCGTAACCGCGACCAAACACCCGAATATCCATGTATAAACAGTAAATCTCGCAATTCGGGATTTGCTCTTTGATTTCCATTGCCTGCTTAATTGTATTTGTACAGCAGACGCGAGAGCAGTAATTATTGTTTACCTTCTCATCCCGTGAACCGACACAGTGAATCATTGCCACTTTCTTTAGGGTTTCACCCGATGCTGTTTTGACGCAGTAATGCTTTAACATCGCATCTAATTCGATAGAAGTAATCGAATTATCGTAAATACCATAGCCATACTCTTCCTTTAAAGCCGCATCAAAAGGCTTAAATCCCGTCGCCACCAAAATCGCCGCCGCTTCAATTCTCTCACCTGTAGATATAATTACTTGGAAATCAGGCGCAGAACCTGTAATACTTGTGACCGTCGCCCCCTTTATCACCTGCGTTCCATTTAACTCCCCCTTCAGCTTACCGATAATCTCCGAGGCATCAGTAAAATCAGGAAAAACTTTATACCAATTCTTGACATTTCCCCCCAACTCCTCAGCCTTGTCAATCAACACCACATCATACCCAAATGCTCTCAGTTTCCCAGCAGCAGCCATCCCCGCAACACCACCACCAATCACTACAATATTCTTAGCCATTGTCCTTATCCTTACTAATAATATTTCTTGTGGTTTACAGTCAGCACTTCAGTACTGCGAACAGGGTTAAAACCCTGACTACAAACTCTTAAAAAGGTCTTCTTCTTTCTTCCGCAGACTTCGACCTGTCATAAGGAATACCAATCATATCCAACAAAGGCTCAATCGCCACTGCTTTGGCATTCAATCCACAATCCTTAAATGGGTCATAACCCAACAACAATCCCGTTAATTGAGCATAGTCAAGAATACTGACATTAAACTCCTCTTCTAACACCTCCTTAATCGTTCCCTGTTCTGCATCTAGGAACACCGTACAACCAGGACAATTGGTGAGAATCAACTTACAATCGGGGTGTGTCTCCTGCAAACTCTTCATCTTTTTATACACACTCCCCGCCGTATAATCGCGATTTTCCGGAAATGCACATTGCCGAAACCCCATCCCACAACAATGTCTGCGTTCCGGATAATCTACCACCTCCGCCCCAAAGGCTTCTAACATCCCCACCAATACTTGGGGAAACTCCGCCCCACCCATCGCATGATCGGGGAAAATCTTGGCATAATGACAACCGACATGATCCGTCGCTTTGATTCCCTTTAGACTATATTTCGCTTTCGCAGCTAGTTTGTGACGATTAGCAAAGAAGACATCGGAAGCATGAACTACCGAGGGTTTACCGCCGGAAACATGGGGAATCCAGAATTCTCTCCCGGTGGTTTCCTTCAACGTTTTTTTCGTATATTCCCGTAATTCTGGTTCTTCTTCCCATAGCTTAATTACTTCTGTATAGTTAGCAAAGGAAGTGACGCAGAAAGAAAACAAATTATCCACACCCAATTCATGATGAGCCACTGAAAAATTTCTCGCAGCCATCACCATTTGAGTCTCTAGGTTAGACACATCACCGTGATAACCAATCGCCCCACAGGATGTATGACCTGGTGCTTCACGCAAGTCCATACCCAAGTCATTTTTCAAGATTTTATAGGCAATCCCTTCCGTGTAGGGTGCAGCACTTTGAAGGAAACAACTACGAAAACACCCCCAAACCTTACCACCTGGTTCATCAACTGTGGGTACGTGTTTCTGGTGTTTTTCCCAAGCCTTTGCTTTTCCTGCTAACTTCATTTTTATTCTTCCTCTTTAATGTCGTAATTTCTGCTATCGCCAGTTTCTAACCAGGTTTGCCAATATTTCTCGACTTCAGCCTTACTCCCCAGTTTCTTTTCCATACCTTGTTCCACCGCATCCATCAAAGAAACTGCTCCGGTGGTTTGATAAATTGCTCTTACTTCCTCCATATCTGCTTCGGGAACGACTCGATGGGAACCAGCACTATTTTCCAAATTCATCGGTACTCCCCACCATTCCCGCATCTCTGCCATGTGTTCGTAATAGTATTCCCAATTCTCCCCTAATTCGGGAAAGTGAGCCGGAGTAATATTTTCTGCCAAGAGAGTATAACCCCGCTTCAACATATTTTCTCCAAACACCCGTTTAGCAATTAATTGCTGTCTGCCTTTTTCCGAATCAGCAAAGTAACCATGACGAATTGCCAAACGACGCAATGCTAAAATCACCGAAGCCGTACTATTACCCCTTGGACAGCGAGTCTTACAGGAAAAACACTGTCCGCAATACCAAATCTTGTCTGATTTGAGCAATTCCTCAATCAGTTCATCGTCTTCCGACTGCACCGTGTTCATGACTTCCCTAGGGGAATAATCATTAAATTCTGCTGCGGGACAAACTGCGGTACACACACCACAGTTGAGACAAGCATTCATCCCATGTTGATACAATATATCTTTTTTTAGCTCGTTAAATAATTTACCCATAGATAAATCCCCTCAATCGCTATGGTTGCAATCCCTACCACAATCGTGAATAATTCTGTCTTATATCTCATATAATCATACAGTAATATGATAGTCAAGTAAAGTTTTGCGAAGAAGTGGGTGAGTGCTGAAAGGAGGAAATTGTGTATGTCGCGAAAAGAACAATAATAAAGTGTTCGTAAACATCTCAATTCTTGAGGAGGTGAAAACATTACAGCGAAGGGAGTAGACATTTAGCAAATATTACCATATAGTAATATTATTGTTTAATCTGCATAATTCTCTCTGGAGTTAACCATCATGTTATTCCGCCAGCTTTTCGATCCAGAAACAAGTACATATACTTATCTAATTGCTGATTCAGAAACTAAAACTGCGATTTTGGTTGATCCGGTATTAGAACAGGTGGAACGCGATCGCACCATGCTCAAAGAATTAGGACTAACCTTAAAATACTGTTTAGAAACCCATATCCATGCAGATCACATTACTGGAACTGCAAAGCTACGGGAAGCTACAGGCTGTTTGGGAATTGTACCGGAGAATGCCCAAGCGGTATGTGCAGACAGTTTGATGAAGGATGGGGAAATCTTAGAAATGGGAAGCGTGAGGGTAGAAGCGATCGCAACTCCCGGTCATACTGATAGTCATAATGCCTATTTAGTTAACGGTACTCACCTACTGACAGGAGATTCGTTGTTAATTCGTGGTTGTGGACGCACTGATTTTCAAAGTGGGAATGCAGGGATGATGTATGATGCGATCGCGCAACGGTTATTTAGATTACCTGACGAAACCTTAGTTTATCCCGGTCATGATTATCGCGGTCACACAGTTTCCACTATTGGCGAAGAAAAACAGTGGAATCCCCGGTTTGTGGGACATAACCGTGATGAATTTATCCAATTGATGGCAAATCTCAATTTACCACATCCCAAAAAGATTATGGAAGCAGTACCTGCTAACCAGCGATGCGGTAGCCTTGCTGCGTAACACACAAAAACTCTACCTATCTCTGCGTTTAAAAATCCTCAATATAAACATCTATGACTACTTCTCCCTTGAAAAAATTACAAATCGTTAATGCTCAAACTTTGAGAACATTACTAGAGCAACAAAATGTGACACTCATTGATGTCCGGGAGCCTGGTGAGTATGCAGGGGAACATATTCCCGGAGCTAGATTAGTTTCCCTTTCCCAATTCGATCCCCGCAAAATTCCCCAAGATGAGGATACCCAGTTAGTTCTCTACTGTCGTTCCGGGAACCGCTCCACAATAGCTGCTCAAAAGCTTTTTGAGCATGGATTTACCAAAGTAAACCACCTAGAAGGGGGTATGGGTGCTTGGAAAGCAGCAGGTTATCCGACCAAAATTAATCAAAATGCTCCTATTAGTTTAATGCGACAGGTGCAAATTGTCGCTGGCTCTCTGGTATTTATCGGCACATTATTAGGAGCATTTGTTTCTTCTTGGTTCCTGCTTCTCAGTGGTTTCGTGGGTGCAGGCTTAATGTTTGCGGGAATCACAGATACTTGTGCGTTAGGGATGCTACTAGCAAAACTGCCTTATAATCAACGGAGTCGGATATGACTTGGATAATCGGGCATTTGCTAGCTGCTTGTATTGGAATTACCTTGGGTTTGATTGGTGGTGGAGGTTCAGTATTAGCGCTACCAATTCTAGTTTACGTCATGGGTATACCTCCAAAATCTGCGATCGCCATGACTTTGGTAATTGTCGGTACTGTGAGCTTATTGGGGGTAATTCCCCACTGGCGAGCCAAGAATGTGAATTTTAAGACTGCACTGATCTTTGGTTCGGCAACGATGGTGGGGGCATTTGTGGGGGCAAAAATTGCTACCCTACCAATAGTTACGGAAACCTTTCAAATGATGCTGTTTGCAATCATGATGTTGGTGGCTGCGGTGTTTATGATTCGCCGTAGCTCCAAGCCTGTGGCAGCAGATGATACACTGGCATTCTATCCCCCACCTGTCTGCAAGTATTGCTGGTTGTGGTTAATGACTGAAGGTTTAGCGGTTGGAGTGCTAACTGGGTTAGTTGGTGTTGGTGGTGGATTTGCGATCGTTCCCGCTTTGGTACTGTTAGGAAATGTACCTATGAAACAAGCGATTGGGACATCCTTATTAATTATTGTATTTAATTCAGTTGCAGGTTTTTTGGGTTATTTGGGACATGTTTCTTTAAATTGGAACTTGATGTTCTCTTTTATTGTGGCTGCAAGTATCGGAACAATTTTCGGTGCGTACTTAGCTGAATTTGTGCCAGCTAGTAGACTTCAGAAAAGTTTTGGTTATTTTTTGCTTGCAGTTGCGGCTTTAGTTTTGGTACAGAATCATCAGCGTCCCCAGTCTTCGCGGGTGGAGAATCATAGCACTGCAAGGATAATACAGCGTCATTCTAGGGTTTAGCTCCGGTAATCACAACCCATTACCTGAACTAAGGCTTGATTGTACCAACATTTGCATACCTATAGGTTGATTAACGAGATCAGCGATCACAGCACATTTGACCTTGAATAAGAAAAAGATATTGCCTGGTTCATTGCTGAGAGTCTCAAAATTCCCCTGACCCTTAGCAATAATTAAGTCGGCATCGGCAAAGCAACGGCGGAATTCCTGACGACAATCATTTAAGATGGTACCTGGAGCATCTGAACCATTGTCGATAACCTTAACAATTTTATCAAGCCCCACCGTTCGCGCATCAGCAAGGGTGGCATCATTGATTACAGGACTACCTCGCACGACGAACGTCACCCGCTCTGGCGAAATTTGTTCAACCAGAAGTTGATCGAAAGCGATTTCGCCTGCATTATCAGCCAGATACAAGATTGATTTTGCTTTGGCGATCGCCTGACGAAACCTGTCCTGTTCTCCGAAAAATGGCTCTATCAGGGCTTGATTCAAAGCCTGTCGCACATCCGCCTCTGTAAGATTTCCATTACTGCCCATATCAATGACATTTCCGGCGATCGCTAGACGGGTTGCCATCAATAACGGATCATTGGCAGACTCGACTTCAGCCCTAAGTGCAGGTATCAATTCCATAGCTATTCGATTTTGCCAGTCTTTTATATCACGGTAAGGATCATTTGCCCCTGTGATCTCCCGCAACTGGCGATGGATACGTTGCGCCATCGCCGGAGCCGATTGATTTAAATCCATCTCTCCAGCCCAACTAAGAACATCACGGATGATTTGTTCATGAACAGATGGATTAGTAGAAACCAACCTAGCTGCATCCAGAGATTGGCGCAAGATGCAGGGAATACAATCTAATGAGGTCTTCATTGGGATATCTCCAACAGATAAAGCTTTTGAATTGATGTGATGCCCTGATCAGATTTGCCTCTCCTCACTTGGCGATCGGCTCCGGTAGGCGGTTACGCCATCGCAGATTGATAAAGATTTATATCGGTATCCAATAAAACTTTCTCACGCTGCACCATTCTTCATCATTTGGCTCACAATCTTTTGCACAATTTGCACCCCTGTCACAGCTTGACAGCCAAACAATCCCAACAGAATAAAGTTCAGCGAAACGTGGACGCTGCGAACCCAGTCATGCTTCTGCATAAACGGAACCAACGCCGCAGAAGTAGAAATCAGCCCCACCATCCCTAAGCCAGCAAACAGATGGGGTCCAATCACAATCTTGCCATTATTGAGGTAGGTAACAATGATTCCCCCGATCGCCCCCATGACCATCAACGCCAGAAGAATGGAGCCAATTTGGTGATGTCGGATGGCGAACCGACCCTTTACCAGTTCTTTCTTGATATCGCCATCCGCCAGCCTCGTCCGTCGGACTTGCACACCCAGGTACATGGCATAGAGTGCAACCACCAGCAAGATCCACATAGTAACAGGGTGAAAAAAGCTGAGATAGGGCTTGAGAACTGCTAAAATTTCTGAACTCATGATGTTTATCTCCAACGTATTTGTATATCTTGAAATCGATTTATTGCTTTATAGTTATCTAGTTGCAGAAGATTACTTTTGAACAGTCAGCGATCGCCACTCTTCAACCACATCAGGAGAGACATTGAGGATGATCTCTGGCTGTCCGAGAGTTGCAAGGGTGAGTCGTAGCGGAATCGCTAACTCTAGCTGCATCAAGATCGGTTGTAAATCATACTGTCCGACATCAGGTTCTATCTGGGTTTTATCCATAAACATATCGTGAGATACATCTGCGGCGGTCAACGTTTTGCCCATCGAATCGGTGAGCGTTAACGGCTGCGAATGATCGATTTCTGCGGTTCCTGGGAACCCAACGAGACGCAAGTAGATCACGGCTGTGTCATCGGGACGAATACGCTTGAAGGCGATCGCTTGCCAACTATTGCCCTGTTGATCCTTGAGCGTTTGGCGAGACTGGTAGACCATCTGCCCTGGAGCTTCTTCTAACTGTCGAATGGCAGCCTGAGATGGAGCGATCGCCAAATTAATCGTTAGCGCCCAGACTAGCATTCCGAGTATGAAGGTTGATCCGATAAAACGTAAAACAGTTTTCATTGGCACTATTCTTTGACTTAATTGGGATCATCATTAATTGACAGCATTTTGAATCGCTTTTTGGATATCATCGGGAATGAAAACGGCATACATACCGCGCAAGTCGCCAACCTGGAAGTTATACGCTAAATCTTGAGGGTAGCCATCTTTGACAAACTGCGGGCGGTGGTCTTTCAAACCATGACAGGCAAGACAACTAGCTTCCACATTAATGCGGCGGTAGTAGCGTGTTCCTGTCTGTTGATTCAGGGTTTCTCGATCCCAAAAACCAATCAAGTCCGGCTCTTGGTTGAATTTTGCCAACGCAATTTGGTCGTGCAAGTTGCCTGGGGCGTGGTCTGGATTGCGATATTTTTTAGCAATCTGTTTGACCTGCCAGCTATTCTCTTGGCTGAGTTGGATAGCTCGCATTCCGACCGGACGGCAGACTTCTTTCATGGTTTGCATCGTGGGTACTTCGGTACTCCCTTCCAGGGAAGAAGCTAGCCCAGAGCGCATGGCATCCAGAGATTCAATTTCTTGGACAGCCTGTACCAATTCGTTAGGATGAGGAATGACTGGAGCGGCTAAGGCATTCGCTGGACTCCAACTGAACGGCAGCAGGCTGACACCGATCATCAGTACAAGGCTTAGAGCATATTGAGATAACTTGTGCATCGGTTCTTGCTCCTGAAATAAGTTGATTGAATGGAACACGTTATATCAGGTCTAGTTCGGTATCTATCGTCACCTCCGGCTAGTTAACCCCTTATTCCAGTAAGGGCAATATTTGGCGAATAAGCCCGATCGTCACCGCAGGTTGCTCTAGCTGAGGCGTAAATCCCACATCGTCCAAATAGTAAAAGCGACGAATGGCTTGAGGATTCATTTGAGTCAGTTTACGACCGATATCAGGGCTAGTAAACTCACTGCCTTTGCCCCAAATCATGGCAGTGGGAACCGTCAACTTTGTGATGTATTGAGACAAGTCAAAGCACAAATCTCCCCGTACAAATGAAAGTGCCGCGTACTCCGCGTTGGGGCGTTGAGCCGATTGGAGATACGCCTCAACAATTTCAGGATAAATTCGGGCTGCATCAGCAAACTGGCGTTGCTCTAAAAAGCTACGAATGCCAAAGCTGTTTGCCACGCCTGTACCGTAAAGTAGTTGATTGAGAAAAGGGATATTCACCGACTGAGCAAACTGGGCAAAACCGCTACGGCGATAGTCTTGCCCAAACTCAGCTAAACCAGCGGCGGTCGTGACAATTAATGACTTGAATAATTCAGGGCGTTCGATCGCGGCACGAATTGTGAATGCCGCCGTTAAGGCTGAGGCAATGACAGTCGTGGGAACAGGACAGGTCTGCTCCATAAATTCTGTGATGATTGCGATGTAATCTTCGGCTGTGTAGCTGCGGGTAGGATGATCCGATCACCCCCAGCCAATCAAATCGGGTGCCAAGATTTGATACTCTGCGGCGAAAGCTGGATAAACTTTTGACCATTCGTAAGCGGAGGAACCCCCACCAAAGCCGTGCAGAAAGACTAATGTTTCTTTTGATCTACATTCATCCCACGGTTCTTCTTGAGCCGTGTAATAAACCATTCTGCCTAGTTTAGTTGTGATCGAGCATTCACTAAAACCGCGAGGTATAAACATCATTTCCCTATCCTGGTTAAATTTCTTGCGTGCGCTAAATCAAGCCAGGACCTTTGTGTCGCCAATCATGTTCTGTAGTCAGTTTACCGTCCTCATCCTCAGACAATTCCTGCAACTGGTGGGCATATTCTGCTTTTTCCTGTGCTGCTTGCTCTTGCCTATCGCCAGGAACATTGATGTACATTTCTGGCTCGATCGCGTAGTTATTGAGCAAGCCTTCTTTATCTACCGTGTAGCCTGCTGTTGCTTGGCTTGATGTGCCGTCAGCTTCTTCATGAGAGGTATGACCAAAGTCCTTACCTTCTCTATGCTGACGTGCGACAGATTCAGCCGGAATGATGTGCTTATCATATTGCGGTATAGAATCTTGGGAATCATCTTGGGTACTCATTTCAATAGCCCTCTGTAGTTTTTTCGTTTTTTCTTCAATATTTTTGGCGACTGCTATTAGTCTGACAACCGATTAGTTGATTTCTTGTATGAATTGAACTAATTGATTAACTTCGATGTAAAACGTAATAAAAATAGGTTACTCGTAACAATATCTTCGCCAAATTTCTGAGTGATGACGTAGTATCAAAGCTTGTAGAAACAAGATTTTTTCGTATGAGTGATATAGCCTTTATCAGTTCCAGGTAATTTAAAAACTGTGTCCGGTATTCCCGCACAGTATTTTACGTTGAAATCCTTAATATATAAGCACTCTAAAGTCGTAGCCTAACAGATAAAACCGATATTAGTTTTACCTGAAAACCTTGACAGCAAAAAGGTTTTTGCCATTCATACTTTTGGCAAAGGTATTGAAACCCGTTTAAATCGTTCAGCGTTTTTCCAACCTAACTTAAAAATAGCCAAACTGGGAGTGAAAAACATCCTCCTAAAGATACTGTTAAAACATCCTCATAAAGACACTTATTATTATATAACTAATTGGTTATGCTGTGAAGGCAAGTTACAAAAAATTGCGATCGCCTTGAGAGTTGCTTTTTATAGCCGTGCAACAAGGTTTTTGCAATCCGCTCAATATTGGAGATTTCAGCCATGAAAACGAATGTGGGTTCAATCGATCGCCTGATCCGCTTGCTTTTGGCTTCGGCGTTGTTTTATCTAGGATTGTTTCCTTACAGTGGCTCTGCTTTAGGCATTGGGCTAGTCGTTGCGGGTGGTGTATTGCTGGTAACGGGTTTAGTAGGATTTTGCGGTCTTTATAGCCTCCTGGGAATTCGTACCAGCCAGCCCAACGAGCAACTTTAAAGGGATTCACTCATCAACACTTAAGGAGATCCTTCATGGACATTAGTATTCCAATCGAAAGTCCATCCTTATCAAGGCGGCAGCTACTTAACTTTATTACCGGAGCAACTGTTGCTGCCGTTGCGGGTGCTGCGCTCTATCCTGCTGGCAAATTCTTTATTGCTCCAGTAGAAAAAACAGGGGCAGGAGGAGCCATTATTGCTAAAGATGTGTTGGGGAACCCAATCCCAGCCACACAAATTTTGGCAGAAATGCCAGGAAGTCGTGCGCTGGTTGCAGGTCTGGGCGGTGAACCCACTTACTTAATCGTTAAGGAAGATCACACCCTAGACAACATTGGAATACTTGATAATTGTACCCATTTAGGCTGTACCTTTCCCTGGAATCCAAACGATCAACAGTTCCAATGCCCCTGTCACGGTTCTCGCTATGCGCCAGACGGAACTGTAGTAAGGGGACCGGCTCCCCTCCCTCTCAAAATCTTCCATGTTGCCGTCATCGACAATAGCATTTTGATCTCACCCTGGACAGAAACCGATCCACGGACTGGGGAAAAGCCTTGGTGGGTCTAACAATTCCAAATCGCCAATCAACCCTCTCAAACTCAACCAATCAGAAAGCTCATGAAAATTGCTGTTTCTAGCCAAAACCAGACTAATGTGACTGCCCACCTTGGGCGTTGCCAGAAATTCTGGGTCTACGACGTGGACGACACCACCATTCAAAACAAGCAGGTGTTACAACTCACCAAAGACCAGAGTTTTCATGAGAGTTCCCCGAAAGACTCTCATCCACTAGATACAGTGCAAGTCCTGATTAGCGGCAGTATGGGACGTGGGTTAGCACGTCGCCTGGAATCTAAGGGGATTCAGCCCGTCATTACCTCTGAAACTAACCCAGATACGGCTATAACGGCATATCTTGCAGGTTCTCTGGTGGTTAGCACGCCAGGAGATCATGCCCATGACCATGAAGCGGGAAATGACCATGAGGGTGAGTGTGGGTGCAATCAGGAAACAATCTAGGGGGGAATTAGTTGGGTTTGCCCTCATCCACTTATTTGCGGCATTTTTAGCACAGGGAATTAGACTGTTTTCGTTTTAACCATCAAGGATAATCACAAAGAAATATTAAGCAATGAAAATCAGACATTTTTCAACTGTAATTTTATTGAGTTTTTACGTACTAATTTATACATTTTTTGGTGTTTATGACGCATCAGCTTTAGCATCCCCCTTGTCACAAACCCAGAAAATCGCAGTGGTATCTACTTCCGATGTTGATCTGAAAATAGCAGTAGATAGTTATCTCAAATCCATCCCTGGAGACTATTATACGGTAGGGAAAGTGGAAGGGTTGAAACAGTTGCTCAAACAAGATAAAGTTTTTTTAGTGGATGTGAGAGAGCCTTCTGAGTACGCATCAGGTCATATTGGTGACGCTATCAATATTCCCCTGCGGACATTGACTCAAAACCTCGACAAGATTCCCGAAAAACAGCCTGTAGTAGTTTACTGTTCCTCTGGTTATCGTTCCGCAATGGCAGTCATGTCTTTACACCTGTTGGGCTATGAGAATGTGCGAGGTTTCCCACCCAGTATGAATGGCTGGAAAGCAGCAAATCAAGATAATTCGTAATACTCGCTATACGGGAAATACAATAACTAGGAATGTAGTAATGAAAACTAGTCAGGTGCAACTACTACCTCTACAACCCGTCATCAATGGGGAGTTACAAAGTAACGAACAAGCAGTTTTAGAATGTGCTGACTGGTTGAGTTTTCATAGAGTTTGGGGACAATTGCGTCAAGAGGTAATTAATGCGATCGCTCAATCTCTGCAAACTATAAAAGTAGAAGCAGATACCGAAATTTATCGCCAGGATTTAAAACCTGTGGGCTTGTATCTACTGAAATGGGGTTCGGTAGAGATTTATCGTCAATCCCGTATAAGTAAAACCCACATTACCTATCGCAATGCAGGTGATGTTTTTGGCTATGTGCCATTAGTAGAACAACAGGCGAATGCCACCTATCGTGCTGGTGCGATCGCGCTTTCTAAAAGCGAAATTTGGTTTCTCGGACGGGATAATTTTCTCCAACTCCAAGGTAATTATCCAGAGATTCAAGGTGTTATCAATAACTTTCTTGCCCAAGACTTAACCAATTTTGCCCAACGCATAGCTAAAGAAGGAGCCAGGATTCAGGGGCTACAAAGTTATATTCAGCCAGTACCAATGGGCGAATCAATCATTGGTGAGAGTAAAGCCAGTCAAAAACTACAACAACAAGTTAAACAAGCAGTAGCTGATTTAAAGCCTGTGATTTTGCAAGCACCACAGGGTAGCGGTAAAACCTTTATTGCTGGGTTCATTCATGCCCATTCAGGGTTACACAATCGACCCTTTGCAGAAATTGATCTAGCTCAGTTACCCCGTGATGAAGCGGGTTTAATTAATACAGATAGCATCTTTGGCAAAGCAGACCAACCGGGTATAATTGAACTCCTGGAAAGAGGTACATTGTTGATTGATAACGTTCAATTATTGCAGAAAAAAGAACGCGATCGCCTAATTGATTATCTAAAAACTGGTAAACTACAAACCAACGTAGAAAATTCACCCCCCCTCTCTTCTTGGGTACGTCTAATCCTCGCTAGTCCCAGTAAAATTAGTTTGAATGATGTAGAAGCCCATCAAATCAAGCTGTTTCCCCTCCCCCAACGCAAACAGGACATCCCGGATTTTGCTGCATATTTCTTAAATAAATTCTGTTGGGAAAGCAGACGAACTCTTCTAGAACTCAATCAAGCTGGTATCCGTCGCTTAATTAGTTACGACTATCCAGCCAACTTAGTGGAACTCGAAAGCATTCTTAAACGTGCTGTCGTCATGACACCCCCGGAAGAATCCGTAATTCCAGAACAAGTATTATGGTCAGTGGAATCGAAAAAAAATGCCTTTCGAGTCGATTTACTCAACCAAATACCCTGGTTACGCCGATTTCTCCTAAGTAAATGGTGGCCTGAACGCTTCTGGATAATGATGATGGCGATTTTCATCCCTGTCACCATTATGGGCTATCTTGGACCCCAAACCAGAGATGCCAGCGTGACTCTGAACTTTTTTTGGGCATGGTGGTGGCCCTTTTACCTGTTATTATTTCCCATTGCAGGTCGCCTGTGGTGTGCTGTCTGTCCGTTTATGATTACTGGGGAATGGCTGCGAAAAATATCTCTGTGGATTTACCCCCGCAAATTATTACCTTGGCCTACAAAATGGTTAAATAAATGGGGTGCTTGGCTACTCTGGGCTGGTTTTGTCGCCATTTACCTATGGGAAAAACTCTGGGATTTACCCCATACTCCTTATCTTTCAGCCTCGTTATTATTAATCATCACTGGTGGAGCGGTAATTGGTAGCATAATTTATGAGCGTCGCTTGTGGTGTCGCTATCTTTGTCCCATTGGTGGTATGAATGGGATGTTTGCCAAACTGTCGATGGTGGAATTGCGTTCAACTCAGCAAGTGTGTGGCAGTCAGTGTAGTACATTTCCTTGTTACAAAGGTAGTATTGATCCTAGCCCAGTAAACTTTGCTGATGCTCTCCCCACGGAAGGACAAGCTACAGATGGGTGTCCCCTCTACTCTCATCCTGCACAATTAAAGGATAATCGAGATTGTGTTTTATGTATGACTTGTTTAAAGGCTTGTCCCAATCGTTCTGTGCAGATTAATTTGCGTTTTCCTGGGACTGATTTATTAGAAAATCATCAAGGTTTCTGGGCGGAAGCTGCTTTAATGTTGTTGCTATTCGGTGGAGTGTTTATGCACTATTCCTACCGAATTTTGGGTTGGTTTAGCTTTGGAGATATTCTTCTTGATTCTGAGCATTTACTAACTGCTATACCCGTGGTGACAATATTATTAACTATTCCCTTTGTTACCACTTATTTCACCCACAAAATTGCCAGGACTATTGACCAGGAAATGCCAGATTATCTGACTGTAATCTACGCTTACTTGCCAATGACTCTAGCAGCAAATTTGGCTTATTACATCCCTTCTGCAATTACGGAAGCGGGAAAAATTATTCCTGTAATTGCTCGAACTATTGGATACAGTGGTGTAGGTTTACCTACCCTAACTTGGAGTATGGATGTGGCAGCTTTTTTACAAGGTGTAACTCTGTTATCTATCCTCTTCTTCAGCATTTATCCTTTAGTCAAAATCACCAAACGTCCATTTCTTAGTAACCTACCTCATATATTGTTAATGTTTGGGTTTATTGTCGTATTTTTCCAACTCATGTTTTAGAATATGCAGATTAAAAATCTCATTAACAAACTATAAAATTTATGCCAATTTATAACAATATAACCGAAACCATCGGTCACACTCCCTTAGTAAAGCTACAAAAATTACCTAAAAGCGCAGGCTGCGTCGCTAATATCGCCTTAAAATTGGAAGGGATGAATCCTGCTAAATCGGTCAAAGACCGCATTGCTACCAGTATGATTACTGAGGCAGAAAAAGCTGGTTTAATACAGCCAGGAGTTTCTACCATTATCGAAGCGACTTCTGGTAATACTGGTATTGGTTTAGCAATGGTTTGTGCAGCCAAAGGATACCGCTTAATCCTCACAATGCCAGAAAATATGAGCCGGGAACGTCAGCAAATTATTCAGGCTTATGGTGCTGAGGTTGTCACCACACCCGAAGCGGAAGACATGGCTGGTGCTATATCCCACGCTAACGAACTGTTAGCCAGTATCCCTAATACCTTTTCTCCCCAACAATTCAGCAATCCTGCTAACCCGAAAATTCACTACCACACTACCGGACCAGAAATTTGGCAGGATACAGAGGGACAGATTGCAGTATTTGTAGTTGGGGTGGGAACAGGGGGAACTTTGACGGGTGCTGGACGCTATTTGAAACAGCAAAATCCCCAAATTCGGATTATCGCAGTTGAACCTGCTACCAGTGCCATCCTCAGTCATGATTCCCCCGGATTACACAATATCCAAGGTATTGGTGCAGGCTTTGTTCCGGATGTGCTGCGGGTGGATTTAATCGATGAAATTATTACCGTGACTGATGAACAGGCTTATGAAATAGGTCGTCAACTTGCCCGTAAGGAGGGGATTCTTAGTGGTATTTCTACAGGGGCAGTTTTGTATGCATCATTACAAGTCGGAGGCAGACCCGAATATCGGGATAAATTGATTGTGGCTGTTCAAGCAAGTGCAGGGGAACGATATCTCAGTACCCCGATGTGGGATGAATACAATGATTAAACAGATGAATTATGAATACAGGTTGGCAAACTCAGGACAGATTCTTGGAATTGCACTCCCAGTGGTTGACAGTAATTGGCGAACATCTCCAGGATGAAACAGGACAAATCCTGGAATATTGGCGAGTGGAAAAAGCAGACTCGGTAATTATTTTACCAATTCACAACCAACAGTTAATTTTACTACCACCAACCTATCGTCCAGGACTAGGACAAAAAACCCTCGATTTCCCTGGTGGAAGGGTTCCAGAAGGTGAACAAGCTGTGACAGTAGTACCCAAAGTTATTCAACGAGAATTAGGAATTCCAGCAGAAACGATTTCCCAACTGACTCCTTTAAATTCTCAGGGTTGGGCTGTAAATAGCTCTTTCTCGAATCAGAAGTTGTTTGGTTTTGTTGCTGAATTACAACCCACTGTACAGATTCCTGCAAACTTTATCGGAGCAATTTATCCGATTAATCATGATAGTATCGCATCTTTACTTAATACATTGATTTGCTTGCAATGTCGGGCTATGTTATTAGAGTGGTGGTTTGAGCTAACACAATGAGATGTGTCCAAATAAGCTGAGGAGTTAGTTCGCGGAAAAGTAAAAAGTGCTACGTATTTATCTGCGAGTGAAGTTGTAAGGAATAATTGGCACATTGGTTGCTATGGCAGCTCTTTTTTTACCTGCGACTGTACTCATGCTTTTCATCTCCCACTATTATCAAAGCCAAAAACTTATGTTTAGGAATTTAAAGCAGGTTAATTCAACAAATCTTAACTTCTAACTCTTGACCTTATATCTCAGTATAGGATTTAGCATTAGTTTACTAAATTCCTGTGGAGTTCTATCAATGTTCAAAATGGGCGAAATCTCCCGTATTTTAGGAATCAATCCCCAAACGCTGTATTTTTACGAGCGCATTGGATTAATTCCACCTCCCCAGCGTACTGAAGCGGGATATCGACTTTTTAGCCAGTTAGATGTAGATCGACTAGCCTTTATTACCCGTGCCAAGTCTTTAGGGCTTAGTTTGGATGATATCAAGGAGATTCTATCGTTAAAGGAAGGGAAATTACTCACCTGTAACGCTGTTTATGAACGACTCAGCCAAAAAGTTCAGGAAATTGAGGAAAATATTCACCAATTGCGATCGCTTCATGATGAGCTAGTACCTTTAATGGAGCAATGCAAAACCAACTTTAACCATCCCGATCCCACTTATCAATGTATTATTCTTGACGCAGAACTGTAAAAAACTAAATATTTTCCGAAACCCCTTGACCTTATACATGGGTATAGAGTTTATATTGAAATCTATCAAGATTATTCTCTATTGAGTGCGCCATTATGTTCCAAACCATCACCAATACCCTAGCCATTGGTTATATTGCTGAGTCTGAAGCTTTGCAAGAAATTGCTCAAAAAGGCTACAAGACTGTTATTGATTTGTGTCCTGCGGCTGAAGGAAATCAGCTTGATGCGTCAATGGTGAAAGAACAAGCTTTGGAATATGTCAGTGTTCCGGTTTCAGCCAAAAACTTGACCGTCGAAACACTAGAAGCCTTTAAACAAGCAGTGAAAGCATCCCCCCAACCGATTTATACTCGCTGTGCTTCTGGATTAAGGGCGGGAGTATTTACCTTATTGGTATTGGCAGAACAAGAAGGCTGGACAGAGGCGCAATATCTTGAGAAATTTCAGGCTTTAGGAATTGCTCAGAAGCCAAACTGTCCTCTAGGAAGTTTTGCTCATACTTACTTTGATAAAAACAAAAAAGAGAATCTGGCAGTTAACTAAACTGAATTAGAGAATACAAAAAAGGAGTTATGTCATGAATGCTATCAAGATTGAAATTTTGGGTACAGGCTGCAAAAAGTGCCAACAGCTAGAAGCAAATGCGAAAGAAGCTGTAGCAAATCTCAATTTAACTGCTGAAGTTTCACATATTACCGACCCAATCGAAATTGCTAAACGAGGTGTGATGTCTACTCCCGCTATGACAATCAATGGCAAAGTTGTCAGCAAAGGTCAAGTCATCAGTGCCGAACAAATTCAGCCCTTATTGCAGCGTTAAACAGGCAAAGTTATGTTTGATCCATTTTATCCATTTGATTGGTTGGCAACTCAGATTGTCACTCAACTCTTGGGCTTGTCGATTTCATCGCATTTAGGTTCAAGTCTGCACTTCTTTCTTTATGATGTGCCAAAAGTCTTAACATTACTGATTGTAATTAGCTTTATTGTTGGGACATTTCAAAGCTTTTTAGAACCAGAGCGTGTTCGCTCTTTGCTAGAAGGAAAGCGCACTTTTGCAGGAAATATTTTGGCGGCAATGGTAGGAATAGTTACACCATTCTGTTCTTGCTCTGCGGTTCCTTTGTTTATCGGCTTTTTGGAAGCAGGTGTACCTTTAGGCGTAACCTTTTCTTATCTGATGGCAGCGCCAATGGTAAATGAGGTTGCTGTTATCCTTCTCTGGGGATTGTTTGGGTTGAAGGTGACGCTGATCTACATCAGCTTTGGCGTGGGTTTAGCGATCGCCTCTGGATACATCATCGGACTCCTGAGATTAGAAAAATGGGTAGAACCATTTGTTTGGGAACTGCAAAAATCTCATCAAGAAATACCTCTAGAAGGGGAAGACAACCTAGAACTAATGGCGTTAAACTGGGGACAAAGATTTGAGCAAGGAAGGTTCCAATCCAGCGAAATTGTGCGATCGGTGTGGCTTTACGTGGTGATTGGAATTGCTATCGGTGCAGGGATTCATGGTTATGTGCCGACAGATTTTATTGTTAAATATGCAGGTGCGAATAATCCTTTTGCAGTGCTGATCGCGGTAATTTTAGGTGTTCCACTCTATGCAAATATTGCGGGTGTAATGCCAATTACTGAAGCTTTGGTAAATAAAGGAATGCCTATGGGTACAGTTTTAGCTTTCACAATGGCAGTAACAGCACTATCTCTTCCCGAAATAGTGATTCTCAAAAAAGTGCTGCGACCACAACTTTTAGCCGTATTTGTTGGGTTAATGACCATTGGCATTATCAGCATCGGCTACATATTCAACGCCATAATTAATTGACTTGCTCCCTTGCAATTGCAAAATATATAATATTTAAGAAATCAATTCAGACCATATTGGTAGGATTTGCTATGTGTTTTTGCCTCTTGATTGGTGTTGGGCAAAACCCTAGAACACCAGTCCAGTAAAAATACTTGACCAAAAACACAAAATATGTAAGTTGTTAAAATCGAGATCAGCTAATCAGCATTTAAGTTGCATAAAGCCAGGGCTGTTCGCGGAGCCTTCCCGTAGGGTAGCCCTGACTACAAGCGAATCAGTCTGGAAAAATGAATGGCAATTAGCTCAGATATATAAAGGTTTGGGTAATAGCGTGCGGGTGAGAGAGCGATTGGGCAAAGCCCACGCTTTGCGATCGCAAAAATTATCCTCACCGACGAAGTAACCGCTCAATAATTCGGGGTAAATCACTCGGCGACAAGCCTCAAATGACGTAAAATCGTTCCCTAACTGATAGTCCGCCCCGATTTATTGAGCAGATACCCGACGAAGATACTTCACAAGCGCTTATAAACTCGTCCTCAACTGAATTCCAAAGGTAAAAGGGTCGCCAAATCCCACGGTTCCGACTGGGGGTGGGAATAAAAACCCCGATGTAATATAACGAGTATCAAACAAATTATTAGCATATAAATAAACGCCAGTTTTTTCCCATTCATAACCGATTCTGGCATTGACAACTGCATAGGGGTCTTGTTTAATTTGGTTGTCGTCGTCAAAATAAGTTAAACCATACCCACGCAACTCTGCACGGGCAAATATACCACCAGGAGTACGATATTGAGTAGCTAAATTATAGGTAAATTGAGGTGCTAGGGGAACTCGATTATCACTTAAATCTACACCAGTATCAGTATTCAAATAATTTTTATATCTACTGTCTACATAACCAATTGAAGCAATCAAATCGAGTCCTTTTGTGGGTTTTGCATTCAGTTCAAATTCAACCCCAGTTGCTTGAAGATCAGCATTGCTGACACGTCCAAAAAATCCACTTTCATCAAATTGTAATACTTGATAGTTATTTACATCGTTGTGAAAGAATGACAGATTTGCCAACAAACGATTATCTAACCAAGCAGATTTTAATCCTACTTCATAACTCCAAGTTTTTTCTTCACCAAACCTCAGTGTGGATTCACTATTAGCACGATAGTTCAATCCACTTGGTCTATAACCTTTGGCAATAGTTGCATACGCCATTAAATTGGGATTGAATTGATATTTCAAACCAAAGCGAGGAATAAATTCATCACTACTAGCTTTTTCATCTTTAAATGCTGGACGTAGTGGATTTAAACTACCATTGACAGCAACTGACTCATAGGTGCTATCGGAATATGCTGTACTCGATTCGTAGCGCAAACCCGCAAATACTGTTAAAGGAGCGATCGGTTTATAATCTACCTGTCCAAATACTGCATAGGTTTGACGGGTATCGTCTCCAGTCCTTCTAAATGTCCCAAATCCAAAAAACTCCGTCCGAGCATCATCAACAATAAAATCACGAGACTCATAGTAAGCACCTAATAACCATTGAAAACGATCAGCAGTTTCCGGTGATTGTAACCGTAATTCTTGAGTCCACAGAGTTGAGTTAATACCATCAATATACTGTACGCCTGTATCTCCAGGGACGACGTTTTCCTGAGTTGTAAAGCGACGTGCGGTGATAGATGTTGCCCGGAAAGCATCACCGTTGTAGCCAATTTTCAAAGATTGCGTATTTGTACTCAGCTTATTGAAACCTTCTACCTGTAAATTGACTTTGAAGGGGTCGGGTGCATCGCCTCGGTTATAAGTAGGATTACCGTCGTCTGTAAAAGCGTTGTAACTATTAAAACTTACCTTCCATTGATCTGATGGTGTCCAAAGCAACTGCGCTCTAGCTGCTGTACGCGATCGCTCTCCAATTATGTTACCTGTAGCAAGATTTTCGATAAACCCATCCTGGGATTTGTGAAACCCAGAAATTCGCAATGCTAGTTTATCCTTTACTAATGCATCGTTGAGAGAAAATTGCAATTCACGGCTATTGTATTTACCGTAACCAAGAGCAAATTTCACTTCTGGGTCTGGAGTTGCTTCACGGGAGATAATATTGACTACCCCAGCGGAACTATTACGCCCGTAAAGAGTACTTTGGGAACCTCGCAGCACTTCTACCCTTTCTAAATCTGCCAAAGCTAGGTCTAAAAAGCCATTGTAGTCAAAGGGAACATCATCTATATAAAAAGCAACACTATCTTGAGCAGTCAGGAAATTCTGGTTATTCAAACCCCGGATACTGTAGTAACTAAATTCCGTGCCACCCGCAGATGTGGGGAAAAAGTTAAAGTTTGGTGTTTGATTGGCAATATCAATCAAAGAATCTATTTGAGAGTCTTCAATTTGTTGTCGGGGAATCACAGTCAAACTGAAGGGTACATCCTGTGCATCTTCCGGTCTTTTTTGAGCAGTAACGGTAAGTTCGATGTCTGCTTTCTCTGGTGAAGATAAACTTAAAGTTAAACCGTTGGCTGTATTCCTGACTTGTGCATTTGGTAAGCTAGAAGTTCCAGTCACCATCACTCGAACTTTGTTATTTGATTCAATTTGGGTAACTGTAATTGCTGCGATCCCCTCTGCTGGTTTGTCTACACGAAACTCTTTTCCTTCAGGTAAAGCTAAAACTGCATTATTGATGTCTGCAATATATGTATTCCCATCATTGATAGTATCCGTAACTTGTAGCGTACCGTTTGGTGTTTCTAAAATGACTTCCACGCCATCAGGTGTTTCTTTAAGTCTGACTGCTGTGATTTGGGTATTTGCTAAATTATTTTCTGGTGTTTGTTCTGACTGTACTAATAAATCCTTGGCTATTGTGCTGGGAAGTTGGATATCACTTAATTGGGAAACATTCTCTAGTGATGTTTGCTGATGTGATGTAAGTGGGAAGCTTGCGTGATGAGAGTTGTTTACATTGGTCTCTTTACCAACGAAATTTAAACTGGTGTCATTAACTGTTTTTTCAAATGATGCTTGACTGATTTCTGCTAAGACACTTGGAGATGCAAGTAAATATACTGTGCTGACAACACCAATGCGTACACTAATATACACAAAATCATTAAATTTCAAAGCATCTTCTCCTACACCACTTGAAAACCACACAAATAGCCAAAACTCAGAGTGCAACAGCAAATGATGCGCCCATAAGTATCTGAATAATTCTTTACTGAAACTCCTTCAGTATGTCAAAAGACAGCCTGTCATATAATCTAGCGTTCTAACTGATTCCTTCTGCCCTCTACCTTTCTTCGGTAAACCCTATTTTTATGGGATAAACCAACGGTTTGTTAACGCGATCGCTAATTGGACTGAACCGCGAATTACGACCCGTACAACGACGTTGGTTTTTATGCTTCCCAAACCCAAATTCTCAAAGCTGAAACCCATTTTGATTGGAACCAATAGATATACATCAGTATTCAGCCCTTACAAAAATTAATAGTTTTCTCTTGATAATTACTATAGTTTCTTCTTGATATTTTGGTAATTTTACCTATATAATTGAGAATATATTGCAAAACTATTAAGAAAAAATTCTGATTAAATTTAAATGCCTAAACTAACCCTCTTCTGTCACTTTCCGGGTATTCTGAATAAAAGAATAAAAAAAGAAAACCCTGAAAGGTAAGTGTGGCAATGGATGTAGAATTGCAAATTCTGAAACATTTAGCAAGAGATGCTCACCCAACAGTTGCCATCATAGATGAATATTGTGCAGAGTATAAAGACCTGTTTAAGGAAGTAAGAAATTATGAGTGCTTCAAATATTTACACATGGGGATAATATCAACTATAAAACGAAAATCGTTACCAGAAATAGCAAAGGTAGTGAGCATAAACTCAGCCCAATCATTACATCATTTTCTAGCTAATTCAGATTGGTCAGTAGATGAATTAAAACAACGAAGATTAAATAAACTCAAGCAAGTATTGAATGGTCAGGCGATTACAGTAGTAATAGATGAAACCGGAGATAGGAAAAAAGGTAAAAAGACTGATTATGTAGCTAGACAATATTTAGGAAGCGTAGGGAAGGTAGATAATGGAATAGTTTCAGTCAATGCTTATGGAGTTTATGCTAACACATCCGTGATAGGTTAAGATAAAACGTATTTTGTCAATCAGTTAAAATACTCAAAATAATTTAAACAATAATGATAATCTTGCGCGGGGGTGAGAGAAGGAGGCGAGCGACGCTCGCCTCCTTCTCTCATTGTTTGATTGTCATTATCAATAAAGTTTTGAATAGCCGAAATCTTCATTGAAAAACTATTGTAACGACTGAATACTTTAATCAAAATTGGGCAACATTATTCGGTAAATTCAATTATTAAACGCGTTCACAAAAAAGTTTGGTTTACCGCCATGCCCAAGCGACTAAAACACAACTCTGACCACACACAAAAACATCATACCCCTACTATAGATAATAAAGCCATTGCTGTACACTTAGAGGCTTTATTAACTCCGGCTATCTTTAATCAACAAAAATATTACAAGCAGTTAGGATTACGAGATAGAATTATCAATCTATCAACGTTTATTGGGATTATCTTATTTATGGACTGGTTCTATTAATGGCGTGAAGTTACAAGTTTGGGCTACTTGGTTATTTTATGCTGTTTTAATTGACTTGGCTGATGCTGTTGCTGATGAGTTATCTCTACCATTTGACCGCATTTCTTTAGAGATGATTTTTCGTGGTTTATATCATTTTAGTGTCGCTTATGACAAAGGTAAGGCGGATGACCCCGTTAAGTACTTTGCTGCTAGAGAAAATCAAGATTTAGGAATTGTCAAAGCCTTGCGAAAACCTGTCTCCAGGCTGGATTTATCCCATTTCCCTGCACCCTCTTGACAAATGTGCAATTATCTTAACCTCTCACGAATGATGCTAACATAACTTTTCCATTAATCTTCAAAGTATTTAAGCCAAAAGGAACACTAAAGGAGTCAGATAAATATAAAACTAAAATAGAGTTAGCATCAGAAATCATTACAGAGTTAATGGAATCAGGCTTCAATATTAAATTGGTATTGGCTGATAGTTTATATGGCGAGAGTAGCCAATTTATTAGAAAAATATCTGAATATAACTTAGGTTACGTGGTATCAATTAGAAGTAATCATGGAGTCTGGTTACCAGCAGGGCAAAGCGTTAGAGCGAATAAGTGGTGTAAATTTGAGAGAACATTTAGCAATCAAAAATCAGAGACTAGATACATTAGGGAAATAATTTATGGTAAAAAAAGAGCCATAACTTATTGGGAAATAACCACTGCTCCAGAAACCATGCCGGAAAATTCTACCTCCTTTGTGATGACGAATCTTCAAGGTAATTTGAAGAAGACTTTAGGTGATTTATATGGATTAAGAACCTGGGTTGAATATGGGTTTCGACAGTGTAAACAGGAACTAGGCTGGACAGATTACCGTTTCACTAATTTCCTACATATTGAGAGATGGTGGGAGATTATTTTTAGTGTTTATACAATGATTAGTTTAAATTCTCCAGTCTTCTTAGGCTTCAATCAAGCTCGTCAACTTCCGACTGAAGCACCAGACAATAGTGATATTGATTTTTCTAATCATCCACAATGGAATCATGAATCTGGATGGAAGAATACTTTAAATAATCTGCGTCTTATTATCCAACCACTTTTACTATTTTGGTTAATTTATCCCTGGTTAAGTATTTTCCCCAATTCAGATTTGTTACTGGGATTCAATCATCTAATTGCCGCAATGAATCAATTTAAACCTTGTTATGCTTCTGGATAATTTAGCTTCTTTACTACTTGCTTATTCCGGAAAGTGACAGAAGAGGGCTAATACTCACTTCTTTACAACCTGGAGACACTGCATTTGTTGCCCGGTTCTCGGCTGAAACTGGTTTAGAACAACGCTTGCAAGCTCTGGGTTTTCGGACAGGAAAATCAGTGCAGCTAATTCGCAAAGCTTGGTTTGGTGGTCCTTTACATGTACGGGTGGGAATGACAGAGGTAATGGTACGTCGTCGGGATGTGATCGCAATTCATTTAACCCAAGTTTCCCAGGAGACAAAATCATGACGAATTCTGACACTGGGATTGCGACGGAAGTCACAACAATTGCAGTTCTAGGAATGCCAAACACGGGCAAATCAACGTTTTTTAACCGCTTGACTGGTGCCAATGCCAGTGTCGGTAACTGGGCAGGAGTAACCGTAGATTTATTGAGTGCAAAAGTAAAAATTGGTGTTCAAGAAACCCAGGTAATAGACTTACCAGGAATTTATGATTTACGCGGTTTTTCAGAAGATGAGGAGGTGGTGCGGCAATTTTTGATGACCAATCCAATCAATTTAGTCATAATTATTCTCAATTCTAGTCAATTGGATAGACAAATAAGTCTAGCCTTACAGCTAAAAGATTTGCAATTACCAATGGTGCTGTTGTTAAATATGGCAGATGAAGCACCTAAGTTTGGTGTGAGTATCGACCATGAGAAAATAGCAAAGCATTTGGGTATACCAGTTGTTCCTATATGTGCAAAACATGGACAGGGTTGCAGTGAAGCCTACAAAATAATTGGGGATGAGTTGGCAAAGTCTCGTGCAGCAGTTTCTGTGGGGAATATAGAAGCATGTTTAGCACCAGAAAACGAGATAGCTTCCCAGATGGGAGCTTTATTGCAAGATGCAGTGAGGGTTCCCAGTCAAATGGGGCAAAATCTGACAACTCGTTTGGATCGGATACTCCTGCATCCAGTGTTGGGTTTGCCGATATTTTTCGGTGCAATGTATTTAATGTTCCATTTTATCTATACATTAGGTACACCTTTGCAGGAAAATTTGGGCAATCTGCTGACTTGGTTTAAGGAAATTGCTTTGCAACCCCTATTGGGTGGTTTGCTAAGTTTGGGAGTCTGGGGTAAATTTTTCCATGATTTCTTAATCGATGGCATGTATGAGGGTGTAGGGACGGTAGCTGCATTTATCCCGGTAATTTTCCTCTTTTTCATCTGCATGGCAATAGTCGAGGATAGTGGTTATTTATCACGCTCGGCTTATTTGATGGATGCATTCATGGAAAAGCTGGGATTGGATGGACGCTCGTTTGTCATGGCTTTGATGGGTTTTGGTTGCAACGTCCCAGCGATAATGGGTTTACGGGTAATGCGATCGCCTGGTTTGCGAATGCTGTCTATGTTGGTGATTCCCTTTTCCCTATGCTCGGCAAGGTTGAATGTATTTATCTTTATGACCACAGCTTTGTTTGCAACCAAGCAAGCACCTTTAGTTCTATTTAGTCTGTATTTGCTTAGTTTTGTGGCGGCAATTTTGACCGCAGCTTTATTTAAGGGTAAATTTCCCAGCAAGGAACCACTAATTTTAGAACTACCACCTTACCGTTTTCCCACCTTCAAGCAGATGATGTTACGCTCATGGCGGGAAGTGAGACACTTCTTGGTTTGGTCGCGGCGATTTATTATTTTTGGAGTGGTGGCAATTTGGTTTTGCAATAACTTCCCCACAAATGTAGCACCTGCCAGTGCTGGGACACTTTCTGGGATGATTGGTCAATTCACATCTCCGATTTTTGCACCCATTGGTATTAATCCCCAGTTAACTGTATCGTTGCTATTTGGATTTATTGCTAAGGAGATTGTGTTAGGTGGGTTAGCAGTAATTTATGCTACTAGCGAAGATGGTTTAGGAAAAGCGATCGCGCAACAAATTGATTGGGTACAAGCTTATAGTTTTATGCTGTTTACTTTGTTGTATGTAACCTGTTTATCTACGGTTGCGGTGATTAAATCTGAATCCAAAAGTGCTAAATTTGCCATGTTTTCTGTCGCATGGTCAGTAGGTTTAGCTTGGGTAGCTAGTTTTCTATTTTACCAAGGTGCAAGGTTATTGGGATTTTGATGGTGATTGTTGTCGGTAGAGCGAGGAACTGATCATAAGTTTTTTTAGCCTGTTATTACTGGTCTTTGCAGATCAACTTAGACAAGTTGTCTTTTGACAAAAAATTGTGATTTTGGTAAGCAATATTAATCAGCTATTAACTTATGTAGCAATCAGTTGATTATTCAATATTCGATAACAAAAATAAAACCTATGCGATCGAAAATCCAATCTGCGACTTCAGTCTTAATATTTTTTGTGGCATTTTCACTCTGGCATCACTATACTTCTCACAAAGTCAATGCCGCTTCCACTCAAGAAGTGACAATTAAATTTGCGGCGAAAGTTGGGGATCAACCCTTTAATTGTGGTAGCAATTACAAATTAGGAAAACCAGCAACAACTGTTACACCTTTAGATTTTCGCTTTTATATTTCCGATATTCACTTAATCGACAATAAGAATAAATCTATTCCCCTGTCCCTGAATCAAGATGGTAAATGGCAATATCAAAACGTTGCTTTAATCGATTTTGAAAATAAAACAGGAGCTTGTGCGAATGGCACAGTGGAAACCCGCAATATAGTTGTTGGTAAAATTCCCCAAGGTCAATATAAAGCCATCAAATTTACTCTAGGTCTACCAGAAAATCTTAACCATGAAGACTCTACCCTTGCTCCTTCACCTTTAAACTTAACTTCGCTATGGTGGAATTGGCAATTTGGATACAAGTTTGCTCGCATCGATTTCGCACGTTTAACTAAGAGTCAACCAACAGACACACACCAACATAAACATGGTGAAAAAGAAGCAGTTAATGCCTTTTTCATTCATTTAGGTAGCACAGGTTGTCAAGCGGAAACTGCTAGCCAAAAACCAACTACCAAATGTACTAATCCTAATACAGCAATCATTAACCTAGCTAACTTTGAGCCAAGTAAGAATACCATTGTTATTGATATTGCTAAACTAGTAGGGGACACGAACTTAACCCGCAATCAGGAAAATACGGCTCCAGGCTGTATGTCAGAACCTAACGATAAAGATTGTACGGGGATTATGGCAGGTTTTGGTATCCCTTTTGGTGGTCAAACATCCGTAAAACAAACTTTTTTTAGTGTGAAATGAAGCAGATTATTTTGCAATGGAAACGCTGTTTGTTATTATCTACTTTTTTTGCGTTCACATTCAGTTTATCCGTTGGTTTAAGTCAAGTTTTATCAGCACCAAATACCGGTAATACCTATGTTTGGGATATTCCAGCTTGGATGCCAAAGCCAATCATCCCAGCTGATAACCCAATGACACCAGAAAAAGTAAAACTAGGTCGTCATTTATTTTACGAAAAACGACTTTCTATTAATAATAAATTTTCTTGCGCTTCCTGTCACATTCAAGCACTAGCATTTACAGATGGGAAACCTCTTGCAGTTGGTGCGACTGGAGAACAGCATCCCCGAAACTCAATGAGTCTTGCGAATATCGCATACAACTCCGTTTTGACTTGGGCACATCCAGGGATGAAAAAACTTGAAGCACAAGCGTTAATACCCCTATTTGGTGAAATTCCTGTCGAGATGGGTTTATCAGGCAAGGAACAAGAAATATTAAAAATGTTGCGGGAAGATAAAAATTATCAACAATTATTTGCCGATGCGTTTGGTCGAGGTGATAATAATATTAATCTCAAGAATCTTACTCAAGCATTGGCATCATTTCAACGCAGTTTAATTTCAGTTAATTCATCTTACGATAAATATCGGTATGGTAATGACAAAAATGCAATTTCTGCTTCTGCAAAACGAGGAGAAGCACTATTTAATAGTGAACGTTTAGAATGTTTTCACTGTCATGGAGGCTTGAATTTTAGCGATTCAGTCAAACATGAGCGTTTGGCTTTTGAAGAAATAGCTTTTCATAATACAGGACTATATAATTTGGATGGAAAAGGTGCATATCCAGGTAATAATACGGGGATATACGAAATTACCAAAAAACCAGATGATATGGGCAAATTTAAAGCACCAACTTTAAGAAATATTGATTTAACTGCACCTTATATGCACGATGGCAGTATTGCTACTTTAGAAGAAGTTATTGACCATTATGCAGCAGGTGGTAGAACTATTACTAATGGTAAATTTTCTGGAGTAGGAAGTCAAAATCCTCTTAAGAGTAATTTTGTTTCTGGATTTAAATTAAGTCCTCAAGAAAAGCAGGATTTAATCGAGTTTTTAAAAAGTTTGACGGATGAGGAGTTTGTAAAAAAATCAGCATTTAGTGACCCAAATATTGCCATAAATTAACTCTGGAGCGACAGAATAAAGGGTTTAAAAAATAGCACCGTACGGTACAGTGATTGTAATATGGTGCTAAATGTGACAAGTAATGTTGGATTGGTGGAAAAAAAATTTTGCGAGTTGTGAATTGGGCGATCGGTCAAAATTGCATGACCTTTGTGAGGGCTGGTTGCTGGCAACAGAGACTTAACGGGAAAAGTCAGATTGGGTCAAATCGGCATTACTTGGAAATGTTCACAATTACGACAAGCGATCGCTTTTTATCCTGCTTTTTTCTGTTATTTATGCAACTAAAAATATAAAAAACAAGTATTTATTCTGATGAAAATTCGATTTTTATTTTCATCTTGAGTATAAAATATTTTTTTATTTACGTAAGCGAGGCTAAGAAAATGTGATATCTGTGGTGATTATGGGAGTTTTGATGTGCAGTGCGATCGCGTTTATTTTTGACATAAATTTTCCCACTGAATAATGCGATCGCCATCAGCCCATATTTGTAACAGTCCTGATGGTAAATTTTTCGTGTGCGATCGTACTTGCACTACATCCTTCCAATTTGGTTTCCCCGATACAATTTCTGCCTCCCATACTTTGAGTACAGTTAATTTGAACGCAGAAGCAACTGCCAAGGGTGTTTGGGGATTTAATGCAGCTTTAGTTGTTTTGCCTTCCCTGACTAAACACTAACCTTACCGGGTAAAGTCTTAAATTGAGTAATTGCTTTTTCTAAACTAGCAACTTTGGCTTGAGGTGACTGGAACAACAACCCGGAAATTTGTCCTTTGGGATTGAGAACTATTTTAGCTAGAACTTGAGTTGGCTGACACCAAAAATTCTCTCACGATAATGATTAGTTAGCGATTGAAAGATAATCATTTGAAATCATTTGAAGTGGAAAAAGTAAGCTGACACAATGGAGTTATAATGAGTCATCAAAGACCTGTTCTTCTAATTCCCCAGTATCGGGAAGCACGGATGCTCAATTGGATTGCGATCGCCGGAATAGTTGGATTATTTGGCATTGCCATTCATGCTTGGTTTGCATTGCCAGAGACCATACCTACCCACTTTGGATTTTATGGAAGAGCCAACGGCTGGGGTAGTAAGAATATTCTGTGGCTGTTCCCAATATTGAGTTTGTGGATTTATGGGCTGTTAACATTACTCAATCGCTATCCTCACATATTTAATTATCCAGTGCAGATTACTGAAGAAAATGCACTGCGGCAATATCAAATAGCTTGCTCAATGCTAAATTGGTTAAAAACCGAAATGATTTGGTTATTTGCTTACACTGAATGGCAAATTTTTGACTTAGCAACTAGAGAAAACCCTAGCATTGGAATCTGGTTCCTTCCAGTCTCTTTGATTGTTATCTTTGGGACGGTTGCATATTGGTTAAGACAATCTTTTCTTGCTCGTTAATAAATGTTACAGTTCGCAACCAAGTATCTGTCGAGGGAATCCATCTTCATCGTTGGGGTGTGATACTCCCGTAGGAAGTGGCTGCCGTCATCGCAATTTCTCCATCAACCAAAATACTCAACCCACCTCTTGGATTATTTTGGGAAATGACATGTAAATCGTGTCCAACTTAATAGTTCATAAATACTATTTTATTACTAGTGGACACCAACAACACTTCGAGAAGCCTCAGTGACCACACGATTTTGCCATTGCTTATAAACCACATCCCGCCCATCTTTCGGCTCAATAAACTGGTACACCCGTTCTCGCTCTCCCCTTGCTCCAAATCGCCCCACGTAGGTTAAGCTCAATCCTAATTTACTGAGTAGAGTTTGAGCGATCGCAACCTCACTCATCCTTTCAGAAACCGAAACCCCCAGATAATTCCGAATAATCTGCCGATACTGCACAGCTTTACTCTTCAACTCCCGCAATTCATCATCGGAACCACGAAACATTACCCCAGACGTGAGAAAATAGCGGATATTCAAATCTTCCAGAAGCAAAACCAAGGGCAATAACTGCCCACGGTTAAAATCAGGCTTCCAAATGGTATTCTCTCCCACTTCCATTTGAGCCTTTGCCCGGTTGCGATCGCGCTCTAAAATCTGCTCCCGTCCAACGGTGAGAAAATAATGCAGCCGTAACTGTGGATACCAGCCATCATCGTCCCTCTCAACAAGCGTAGGTGTCACCTCAACCCCGTAACGCTCTTTCAATAAAGCTTTCCGCTCCTGGTGTCGCTCGGTTTTAGTTTTGGCTTTTTTATCCTGCAACTTCTTGAACTCAGAATCAGAGATTGTTTCGGATTGTGCGATCGCCCCACATTCCTCCAAATACAATTCCTTGGAAGCAGCTTTGACGGAATCATAAACCCCACAACATTCTTCGTCTGGAATTTTATCCGCATCAATAATTTGATAACCATCTTCCTCCAAACCCTGCAACACAAATTCCCGATAACACCGCATCTGAGCATTAATCACACAAGCCCGTTTCGCCCAAGTTTGTAAGGATTCGGGTTGAAAATTCTCGTCGATGCTGTAATCCGCATTGTCAGCCTGGGACAGCAAGGTAATATTTGCTTTTGCTGCTGCATGTTGACTGGCTAAAAGCACACCGACCGATGTGGAACCATTGCCAACCAAACCGATGCCACTACTTCTTACCCAAATATGGCGATCGACTGTCTCCCGTAATCTTGCTAACATCTGTCGCACGGAATTCGCCGACTGTACACCCTGGAAAATCCCCCATACTGCTGAAAAGTGACCTTTGATGTCGATTGATACTCCAGTTTCTAGGCTTGGTGATGCAATCACAAGGTCATATTTGGTGAGGACTTCATTAAGATGGGCAATGCAACCAAAAGCTTCGTGAGATGGATCGGAAACAGATTCGCTATCGATTCGTAAAATTCTTGAATATTAGGAATTTCTTGCAAAATGGCTGCTTATTGACTTAAGATATCCAACTTTCAGGTACTAAAGCCCTACCATCAATCCAAGGTTCCTCTACCAACGCATTTTGAAATTTATCATTATTGCTAAGGTTTGCATGTTCTGTAACAATTATTTGGAGGTTAGGAGATAATTCTTCACATATATCAAACAAAAAGTTAAACATTCGCTCTACAGCTTCCATATCAGCACTCATGTTCATGCTGTCGTCTGATAAATTTTTTTGTAAATTAAAATATGCTTCTTCCGAGGGAAAGTAAATTTGGGTAGGTTGATCCAAAATTAAAAAGTGTGGCACTGGGCGATCGCGTTCAACGAAATGTTTGTGTAAAGCCAGAAGTGCAATTAAGTGACAACCAAGCCAATTTTCTCCTCCTCCCATCCTTCTCATAGGAATTGGTCGTTCAGGTCTATCTGCAATTACAGTTAATTTATTTAAATCTAATCGATAGGGAGAGTCTCTGTGCTCAAGTTGTAGCAGTTTTGCCCATTCAGTCATCTGCAATCCAAGCCGATTTAGGATAGAGTCTAAATTAGCCTTTATTTCTCCGATGTCTAATTCCTTCTCATAGCTAGAAATTAGTTTTTTTAATTTCTCAATATCTAAACGTATTTGAGAATTTTCATCTGTTAATTCAACTGTTTCAAGATATAGGCTGATGCGACCAACTATATGGGCAACATGAGCATTGCTATCACGAGTTTGCTGGGCTGCTTCTTGTTCAGATATTGCAGCTTTCATTGCTGATTGTGTTTCTTGAATTTTTTGTCTTAGCTCTTCACGCTCTTCTTTAAGTTGTGCAATATGTTCAAGCAATCTTGGCTGGGTAACTTCTACATTTGTCAGATTACGTTGTAAATCTACTAAGGATTCTCTCATTGCGGACAAACTGGGAATAGTTTCTGGTAGCGTCGAGTTACAAAAAGGACACTGATGTGGAGAGTTCTGTTCCGTTTTAAACAAGTTTATTGAATCTAGCCTTAATAATTGTTGATTAGCTTCTTGAGAAAATCCTGTTCCTTTTTTTAGAAAAGTTTCTGCCGAAACTATTTTCTCATGTATCTGTTTAAATGCACTTTGCGTCTCTTCAAGTTCAGCTTGCAATTGTGGAAAATTGTCATTTCCAATAAGCACAATTTCGTTTGTTTTCCAGTCTAATGTAGATTTTAACTTATCAAAAATGTCAGTTATATCTTTAGCAATAAAATTAGAATCGACTAAACCTACTTGTTGAGCTTCAATTAGCAAATTTTGACCCATAACAGCTTTTCTCTGAGTGAAAAATTCTACTTCTTTGAGGCTATTGTGGGCTTGTGCTAACTTTTTGCGAGCCTGAGTAAGTTCTTTTTGCAATTTTAGTCTATCTTCTTGAATTGCACCTAAAAAATATGGAAGTGTGTCCTTAATAGTTTGTGGAATATATGGTTCTTCCTGACGATTAAATAAAATATTCTGATTCGCAACTGTTCCTTGCTTTTGAAATATATAATAGCAAGTGTGTTTTACTGTGGCTTCAAACTGTTTTCTTGACGCTCCATCTTCAACTATAGTTTCGTTAGGAGAAATTCCAATCAAGTCAGATAGAAAACTGACAATTGCTTCATCGTTTGAATTAGGTTCTAATTGAGATAATTCAGGGGGATTAATATTATTACCATAGTCATAGTAAACTTGATTCTGTGAAGCGTTATTCCCCGAAGGCTTTGGTTTTGCAATCAAAACTTGCATATCTTGGGTTTGAAAAATAACTGCATACCAAGCAACTATATTTTGTATCACCCCATCAGGAACTGTAAAATCTGTACGACCAAGACAATAATCTATTATTTCCAAGAGAGCCGATTTCCCTCTACTTGATTCGCCTGTAATGATATTAACTTGTCCTAATTTGAAATTTATTGTGCGCTTATCTCCGGAGGAATTATATAGAATTATGGACTTGATTTGCATACAAACTCGTTTTACGGACAAATGCCCCACATAATATAGATTGTTGATACTTCCCCCGCTTGAGCAAACCAACGACCAATAAACTCAGCTTTTTTAAAGCAAATAGCTGGTTCCGTACCCTCAGACCATGATACAGCCGAAATATTTTTCAATTGACTCTTGGACGATGTGAATTTCCCATCATCACCGAAACCAATGATACCAGTTTGCATTCCAAAAGCTAAGGCTTCTTTTGTATGAGGGACTAAATTACTTGTGCGATCGCTAAATTTAACACGTACTTCAGGTTTATTTTGCAGCCAAATATGTAATTTAGTTCGTGTCGTCCTGGGTAGTAAGTTTCGCGTAGACTGATGAAGAACGAGCGGTAAAACAAGAAAAATCAGAGGATACGGCATACCCTGCTTCTTTTCTTTCTGATAGCCTTTGATGGCATTGTAAAGTAGAATCGAGCAGAAAGCAGGATTAAAAAGGTTGGCGTATTCAACTGGACGTTCTTGCCAAGACAGCACAATCTTCTCTCCTACGTTGTTGCTAATAACTGGCTTAGTCTCTCCACAAATTTTGGATGCCAGTGTACACGGGGTGGGTTTTGGTCAGCTAAAATGTGGTAGCTTCCACGCATGACGTATGCTTCTGTTACTTGAGAACGAATGCGAATGTCAGCATTTTGCTCCATCCAGTTAAATACCTTTCTACCAACTTTTTTGCATTCGTCCTCATCATCACTCTTTGGCATCTCATCTTGGAGTGCAAGCATATAACGCTCCCACTCATCTATTAATCTTTTTTCATATTGTTCAATTTCGCCTCCAAACAGTAGTTCTTCCCGTGCCCATCGAGAGCGTTGTTCAAATGCCCTATAATAATCTAAGATAGCTTTTTCAATACGCTTATTTTGAACAGCAATTTCTTTTAACTGAGCCACAAAATGTCTATTATCTTGTGAAATTTCCGGTTGATTGGGAATTTCTAAATCGAAAAAGTCAATAGGTAAAGCATCTGGTTTAAATTGGTCATTAATTTCGCAAATTTTATCGCGTACTTCAAAACCCGATATAAAGTTGACAGAATTATCACGAAGGTGCTTGACAACTTTCGCAAACCACCAACCTTCTAATCGTTCATAAACAGCATCTCGATGTTCTCTTCTGACCGCTATTAACTTTTCTTTAATTTTTGGAATTATATCAATAATATCTGGAGAGCTATCAATAATTTGAATAGAATCAATTAGTTGTTTTTGTTGTATGGAATTTAAAGCTTTAAAGGCTTCAAATGATTTAGTTAGACTTTTGCTGTCAGATTTATTGACAACTTCGAGAAGCTTTTGCCAAGCACGTTTAGAGTCTCTAGCTTTAACAGGACGCAATAAAAATGCAGCAGAATTTGCAGAAGCCTCAGCAGTAGTGACTAGAGTTAGCAAGGTATCAGGTAAAGAAATTTTGTTTTCTTGTAGCTGGGTACTCCAGACACGAATTGTTTTCCAGAGGTCGCTACTACTGTCTGTCAAGGAAGCTTGAGTATTTGTATGGTGCTTCAGTTGCAATAGTTCTAGGGGATTATTCTCATCCTCAAAAAAAGTAATATCATCTAAGCTTTCAACTGCAAGCTCTAGCTCTTCTTTATTTGTTAAAACTAAATACAGGGCATAGCGTGCTTGGTAAAGATACCCAAGCGCTTGTGAACCTGCTGAAAACCCTGTACTCATATTTCCCTACTCACCTCGACTAAGTTAGTTTACTAGCCAAGCCAATTTTTTATCTACCCGCAAAGTTGCACGCGAAAGCTGTAAAGTACGCAAGCCTAAATTTAAGCCCCTAGTATACCTCCTAATCAATCGTGAGCTTTTACAAATCATGGTCGCATACTCAAAAAAGTTACGCCACCAATCTTTAAGATTTGATAATCTACTGATATTTTCTGCTCAAAATTAACCGATGGAAACACTCCCAAGACTTATTTAACATTTATTTTATAGTATTTGAGTACCATCAAGACGTTGCTATGCATAATTGCATAACTATAATATTGGAGCTTTTGTCCGGTCGCGATCGCACTTACAAATAAAAACTCATTGCACCACATTCTTGTGTTCACGAAGTGACTGCGAAGCAGTATCGCCCCATTTGCCAAAATACTCAACCCTCCCTGGATAACAATTTGGGGAATAACTTGTGGTTTGTGTCCCAATCATATAGTTCATAAATACTATTTTATTGCTAGTGGACACCAACAACACTTCGAGAAGCCTCAGTCACCACATGATTTTGCCATCGCGAATAAACCACATCTCGCCTATCTTTCGGTTCGATAAACTGATACACCCGCTCTCGCTCTCCCCTCACTCCAAATCGACCAACGTAGGTTAAAGTCAACCCTAATTTACTCAACAGGGTTTGGATAATCGCGATCGCACTCATCCTCTCAGAAACTGAAACCCCCAAATAATTGCGAATAATATGCCGATGCTGCACTGCTTTACCCTTCAACTCCTGCAACTCGACATCGGAACCACGAAACATCACCCCAGGCGTGAGAAAATGACGGATATTTAAGTCTTCCAGCAGCAAAACCATCGGTGATAATTGCCCACGGTTAAAATCAGGTTTCCAAATGGCATTATCCCCAACTTCGATTTGAGTTTTTGCTCTCTTTGCATCGCGCTCCATAAGCTGTTCCCGTCCGACGGTCAGAAAATAGTGCAGCCGCAACTGTGGATACCACCCACTATCATCCTTCTCAACAAGTGTTGGTGTCACCTCAACCCCATACCGCTCCTTCAAAAAAGCTTTCCGTTCCTGATATCGCTCAGTTTTAGTTTTGGCTTTTTTGTCCTGCAACTTCTTAAATTCTGTGTCGGAGATGGTTTCGGATTGTGCGATCGCGATCAATGCAAATATCAATTCGTTTGTTTGGTGTGGCGAAATGTTTCAAATCTGGGATGAGGAAGGGTTTCCCAATAGTGTTTCCGGATGTTATCTCTATCACTCAAGCTATTGATTTACTACCTGAAATATCAGGATATCTCCTTTATAGTTTAAATGTTAAATATGATTATTCGCTCTTTTCGCGATCGCCTGAATTCATTTGCTTTCAAAATATAGGAAAAAAACGCATATCATCCCGCAGTGATGCAACGCCGATTTTTTAGGTATATTTGTAATTCTACTCAGCCGAATCAAAATAATGTCACAATTTCCACCATCACACCTGCATAATTCCACATTATATTTCCAGATTAACGTAATAGCGGAGTTAATTTTTTAACATTAACTCTGCCTGTCGAACAAAAGCCCGATTGCTAGGGTGACTGAGTTCGTCGGCTGAATATAATCCCAGATTCGTTTAAGTAGAGGTAATCAATTACCGATAATTAAATGTTTCTGGGTTTTCTCATGTTTGCTGGTTTGCATCAATATTTATTGGTAAACATAATTTTAAAAAAGTTGCTGCCTTCAATTTTTAATGCATAAAGTCTCGAATCCGCTCCAGATAATTAGAGAAACTAAAATGAAAACTTTCACAATGCGATCGCACATTGAATTTCAGTGTGTAGAAATTTTGTTTGACCCAGAAGATTAATTATTGAAGCTTTCTTGAGTATTATGAATAGCAACGAACGAGATTCATTAAACAACCTTTTTGTCAACATTAGATTTTATATTGATTGGCTGTATAGTGACTTTCTGCGAAAAGTTTTAGAGTATAAGCAAGTTAGTATTATAACTCTTTATGACTTACTTCAAGAACAAGAATATATTATTGAGTTAGAATCGCTAAGACGCTATTTCAATTCAAATCAACGCAGTAGTCGTTTTCCTCCGAAAGATTTTGTGCGAGCATTTTGTTGCTGTCTCGAACTCACTTGCGAACAAGAGGAAATATTGTTGGTTCTGTGGGTAAGAATGAAAGTTATTAGGAAGTTTGAAAGAAAGTTCAAAGCAGGAAAGTTGAAAATATATAAGATTCCATCCAGAAAAGCTATATTTTTGGATTTTGAAATTGAGGGAGGTCTCTGTACTGTAGTAATTAAGTCAATTATCAAATCAATAGGAGCTACAATGCTTATAACTTACGAACCAACTGTTTTTGATCGCTTGCATAAATTTTCTGATGCAAAACATTCTCTCGCAAATCATAAAGATGTATTGGGAGAACTTGGAGCGGTAATCTGCAAATATGGATTGCAACAAAAACTAGGATTGACGTTATTACATAAACACTTTGATTTGTCGCCTCACGAACGTCTAATAGAAAGTGTAGGAGATGATAAAGTTTATATCAATCCTGTAGCTAAAGTTAATGAACGAGAAATTATTCCATATCTATGGAAGCTTAGTAGTGGAATTAATGGTGAAAATTGTACCCAGAATCTATCTTGGTTTCCCCTAGAGTTTCAGTACAAATCGGTAGCTCAATCTGATGATATTAATGCTGTCGAATCACTTGCAGCTAATTCTAATTTTCTCAAAGAGATTGCTATTAAGTTACAGGATTTTGGTGTTGAAAATGTGTTTGGTCTTAGCATTCTTCATCGAGAAGCGATCGCGATCGCAGAAGGAGAGATTTTGGTTGAGACGACTGACCATGAAAAGCGCTGTTTTACACTTGCTGCGGTTAATAGTAGTGAAGTCTGCAAGCAAGAACTGACCGAAACATTATGGTATTTCACAACCGAGGAAAATTTAGGTATTGCGAGTCAATGCAATAGTCACTGTATTCAGCACTGTTTTGGACACTAATCAATTCCGTCGATTCGCTCCAAAAGATTTCGTCGTCTTCAAACCAAACTTCATACAGGAGCTTATTTATGCTCAAAAACATTCTCAACCGCTTCGTTTGCTTTTCCTTAATTGTCAGTGTTTGTTTAATTTTGCGTTCCCAGCACTTGCCGATCCCAAGCAAGAATTTGTTGATGGTGCTGCCAATGGTGCGGGAAATGTTGTAGGTGGAATTACAACATCTACTGCTATTTGTATTGCCGAAGGTGTTATTCAAGAAATCATTTTGCCTGGTACTATTCCCGCTTGTATTGCTGCGGTTCCCTGGTTTGCTCGCAAATGGGTAGAGTTTGTTGCTGCTAAATAACAAGATTGCACCAAATGTTTATCTTTCTTGGTACAAGTTAGCGGCAGAACCAAAGTTAATACTGAGTAAGTTATTGTAAACTATGCACGCTGAATTTGGACAAGCCGTGCGTAGTTTACTACCACATGAATGATTATAAAGAAATTATTTTGTTGATAGCAAAGCCTTATTGCGAGTAATAAGACTTCACTTCGCAGCATATTTCAACCGGGTGTATTTTCGCGATTATGAGGTTGATATTGAGGATATGTCTGAAAACTGACTTCTTTGCAATCTTTCAATCCTGTCTGCTCTAAATCTCTAAATTTATTATCCAATCCTTCATGGCTTGCAATAGTTTCTAAGTCAATTATCCGCTCCTGTAATTGTTTAATTTCTAAACTTAAAACATTCATAGACTTGCCATAGAAAAACCATATCGAAGCAGTTCCCAGAGCAAGAGCAATTAAAACAAAGAAAGGCAGCGAAATTCCCATATCACTGAGAGCAATGATTGGTACGCAGGCAAAGAATAAAGGTACAGATAATCCCCACATCCAAATTGTTGCCTTGACGCGAATATCTTTTTCCTTGCCATCTAAAATCACTCGATCGCTATTCATCATTTTTACCTCACTTAATTTCTTAAACAAATGTTGCCTGAATTAGTACAGAAAGAATAAACAAACCTACTATTAATAAAGTTAGCCACATCAATAACTTAAATATCCATTTAATCAAACTCCAAATAAAGCCTTTTATTTGCCAGACAATAATTGCGAAAATCATCCAACCAATAATCACTAATGGATCATTATAGTGGATATAATAACTATTAAAGTAATTATTGATTAACTCGCAAGTGTTAAAAAACCCGACTTGAGTGCAATCCATAAAATGATTTACCAAATACTTGACAGTAAAAAATATCGAGGGATGTATAAATAACAAAATTAAAGCAATTTTTGGCAGATTAATTATACACAAATACAAATATGTGTTTTTGTAATCTTATGCTTCCGTCATCTCTCGATAATTATTGATTAGGGCTAATAAAGACAACAAATATTTTTTAGCCCTAAAACAAATCAGCTACTCATAGAAGTTGAATTTAGGACTACATTCGTTTTTTATACCTAATTGCGGTCCGCATCTAAGAAGAGTAAACTCGCTCGGAGGCGGATTTTGTGAACAGCCCGTGAGAACTGTTCCGCTAAAAAATAACAACATAATTAAAAAAACAGAAAACAACTGCTTCAAGAATTTATTTGAAGCTTCATGCTTCCAATTTTCAACCCAATCGACAAATGTTTGGAAAGACTGCATCATTCATCTCCTTATTGTTGCTCTAATACCGCAGACTCGCTGCAAACGAAACTTTTGCTCGTTCAGTATTTATTTCTGGATAGGACAATGCAGATTATGCAGGTGGAATTATGAAGTTTCTTAAAGTTTGTACGCGATCGCTCTTTCAATATCTAACCAAGCTTATCGATATCGTTGTATCCCACATTCCGCACCCTAAAGTGTCATATACTCTTTGGCAGTATTTTGGCGAATAAGATGAGTATCAATAGAGTCAACAGTCTACGTAGATAGACAGAAAAAGTTATTGTCAGTTGTAGTGATTAAGCACTGTTTGATGAAAAACTAGAAATAGTTGTAGAGAAAGTAGCTTTTATTTGTGATGAAATCTGGTTCAAATATCTACGTTGAAAACATAGATCATCTAGGTTTAGTAGCAGGAATAATAGATGAAATAGGTATAGTAGAGCAAATAAATGAATTATTAGGACAGCATCCCCAGGAGAAAGTAAGCGCAGGACATGCAGTCAAAGCGATGATATTAAATGGGCTAGGATTTGTATCAGGAGCGCTGTATATGTTCTCAAAGTACATGACAGGGAAAGCCTGCGAGCATTTAATAGGAGAAGGGATAAAAGCAGAATATCTGAATGATGACAAACTAGGTAGAGTAATGGATCAATTATATTTAAAAGGATTGAACCAAATATTTACGATAGTGGCATTAGCAGCAGTAAAAAAATATAGTGTATCGCTGACAAGGGGAGCACCTAGATTCAAGTTCATTTCATGTACACGGAGAACATAAAACAAATCTAACAGAAGTAATTTTTCAGGAAGAGGAAAAAGATGAGTTGACTGTTGAAAAAATAAGTGAAACAAAATCAAGACAGCCAATCAATATAACTTATGGCTATTCAAGGGATCATAGACCTGACTTAAAACAATTTATCTTAGATTTAATATGTAGTGGAGACGGAGACATACCAATATTTCTAAAAACAGCATCAGGAAATGAAGTAGATTCAAGTGTATTTGCGAAAATCATCGTCGAATTTCGTCAACAAGTAGATATAGATAGTTTAATGGTAGGAGATTGTGCATTATATAGTGCTGCGAATATAGCATTAATGAAAAATATAAAATGGCTAAGTCGTGTACCATTGACATTAATTAGAAAAAGCGAAAAATTTAGTATCACAATTAGAAGAAGCAGAATTTACGAAGAGTGAAATCGAAGGTTATTCATATGTGGAAAGGAAGAGCAATTATGGGGGTGTAGAGCAACGTTGGTTAATTGTAGAAAGTAAAGCTCGTACAGCGCTTTTGAGGTACGTGAAGTACACAAATTATGGGGATGGCTTTTGTGCTTGGAATTTAGATTAAGCACTGTACCTCATAAACATCGAATCTGCTGTAAGATATCGGAACAGAGAAAAATAGAAAAGAAACTTGAGAAAACATCAAAAAATGTACAAACAAAGCTGAAAAATTTATGTGCAGAAGAATTTGGTTGTCGTCAAGATGCAATGAAAGCAGCAGCAGAGTTATCTAAAAAAATGAAATATCACAACCTGATGGAGATAAAAGTTTTTAAACAGCCACAAAAAATCAGAATAAACAATTGAAAATAAAACAATGCTATAAAATCCAAGCTCGAATAGAAAAAGACATGAATGTAATAGAAGGAGAATGGAAGAGTGCAGGAAGATTTATTATCGCAACAAACCTATTATCTTCCAAGGAATTAAGTCATGACGAGATGATTTCCAAATATAAAGACCAACAATCATGCGAGAGAGGGTTCGGTTTTTTAAAAGACCCGTTATTTTTTTTGCGGATAGCATTTTTCTCAAATGTCCAGAGAGAATTGAATCATTGGCAATGATAATGGGGTTATGCTTGTTAGTTTATACTCTTGCACAAAGAAAATTCCGTCAAGCTTTATCGTTATCAAAGTCGGCGATTAAAAACCAATTAGGTAAACTGACAGTTCGTCCAACTTTACGGTGGATATTTCAATGTTTTCAATCAATTCATTTACTAATTATTAATGGAGTGAAGCAAATATCTAATATTACTGATGAAAGATTATGGATATTAAGGTTTTTTCCTGATGCATGTCGTCGTTACTATTTAATTGAATAAATTCCAGTTCAAATAATTACGAATTAGATTTGAAAATCATGAGTAAAATGGGGCTATCAAACATCAACCTCTGGTAGTTCTAATTGATTATTGTTTCGTTCTTAATGATAAGTTATTAATTGCAAAAATGCTAACTATTAGACCTTAATTCAACATAATTATGCCTCTCAATAGTCAATACCTATCAAAAAAATCCCTCCTATTTCATAATGTGCCAGTTAAGGTGCGGAATGTGGGTTGTATATACTTTATTTCTCAGTAGAGATAAGTTGAAGAAATTATATAAACGTTAGGTATAGCTAGCTATTCGGATAATACTGGTGATAATTCCTCTATTTGCAATCTTTGCCATGCACCCAAAAAAGCTTGCTCTAGGTATTCTTGCTCTTGGGACAGCCCTTTCCACCGCTTTTGCGTTAAATTCCCTAATACCATTTTTTCGGTTACAGGTGCTGGGTCAAAGCCCGGAAACTGGCAAATCAGAAGTAGAGCGTCTGTGGAACTTGTGCAGAGAAAATTATAAAAAGAATCAATCTCAATCTGTGTTGCAGTTTTGTCAGCAAGCAGCCACGACTGCCGAAACGATTGGCGATCGCCTAACTCAAGCTAAATCCTTGGTTAATTTAGGTAATGCCCACCTATTTACAGGAAATGTTAAACAAGCAATCGCCAATTACCAACAAGCATTAGCCATTGCTAAAGCAATAAACGAACGTGATTTGGAAGGCAGGGTTTTAACAGGTTTGGGGTCTGCCTACAATTCATTAGGAGACTATGACAAGGCGATTGAGTACCATCAACAGGTATTGATAATCGCACGTCAAATTAACAACCCTCAAAGCGAGGTATGGGCGTTGGGTAATCTGGGAACTGTCTACAATAACCAGGGAAAATATGACCAGGCAATTGATTACTATCAAAAGGTGCTGACAATCGCACGCCAAATCAAAGACCAACAAAGCGAGTTTCAGGTGTTGGGTAATTTAGGAGTGGCTTACAATGCCCAGGGACACTATGCCAAGGCGATGGATTATTATCAACAGTCGTTGATAATTGCGCGCCAACTCAAAAATTTTCAGGGTGAGGCTCAGGCATTGAATGGCTTCGGACAAGTCTACAACGATCAAGGAAACTATCCCAAAGCGATTGAATACAATGAGCAATCGTTGGCGATCGCACAGCAAATCAAAAACCCTCAAATTCAGGGTCAGGCATTGGCTGGTCTGGGAACTGCCTACAATTCTTTAGGAGAATATGCCAAGGCGATTGATTACTATCAGCAATGGTTGACAATCGCACGACAAATCAAAAATCTTCAAAGTGAGGGTCGGGCGCTCGTTGGTCTAGGACTTGCTTCTGTTTGGTTGGGAAGATATGCCGAGGCGATTGAATACAACCAACAATCGTTGACGATCGCACGCCAAATCAAAGACCGTCACAGCGAAGGTCAGGCACTGGGTAATATTGGACTCGCCTACAATTCTTTAGGGGATTATGCCAAGGCAATTGAATTCAATCAACAGTCGTTGGCGATCGCGCGCCAAATCAAAGACCGTCAAGGTGAAGGTCGGGCACTGAACAATTTAGGCGCGACTCTGCAAAAATCAAGCAAACTTCCAGAAGCAGAAAAAAGCCTATTTGAGGGAATTGCAGTTTGGGAATCTCAACGTGAGAGATTAGGTAGTAACGATACCTTTAAAGTTTCAATTTTTGAGGAACAAGCTCGCACTTACCGCACTTTACAATCCGTCCTAATTGCTCAAAATAAAACAGATAAAGCCCTAGAAATTGCTGAAAGGGGAAGAGCTAGAGCATTTGTGGAATTACTACAAAGGCGTGCGAAACCAAATACCAAAGCAGAATATACACCCCCTCCACTCACTATTGAGCAAATTAAACAAATTGCCAAACAGCAAAATGCCACCCTCGTTCAATATTCAATTATTGGTGGTGATTTTAACATTGAAAAGAAATTACAAAATAAAGAATCAGAACTTTATATTTGGGTCATCAAGCCTACAGGAGAAGTCAAATTTCATCCAATTGACCTCAAACCCCTGTGGCAAAAACAAAGCGCTTCTTTAGATGACCTTGTTAAGAATGCCCTCAAAGATTTAGGTGTTGCCATAGATAATACCAGAGGTGCAAATAACCAACCAAATAATCAACAAAATTTTGTAGTTGGTGACTTGGTAAGACGCAATACAGAAGACCGTAAAAATGACCCACCTTGGAAAGTAATTGCAGTTAACCCTCAAAACAGAACAGTCACAATTAAGCTCCCTACTTGGACAGAGGCAGAAACACCTATCGAACGAACATTTGCCCAAGTGACAAAAGTTTCCTACGTTTACGCAGCCAACAAAAACCTACAGCAACTACATAGAATCCTCATCGAACCCATTGCAGACTCATTACCAAAAAACGAGCGCGATCGCGTTATCTTTATTCCCCAAGGTTCTCTGTTTTTCGTCCCTTTCCCCGCACTGCAAGACGCGAACAGAAATTACCTCATCGATAAGCATACAATCCAAACCTCACCATCAATTCAGGTACTAGATTTAACTCGGCAACAGCGACAAAAATTATCTACAATCCCTCAAAATAAGCCTCAAGAAGTGCTGGTTGTCGGTAATCCTACCATGCCCTATGTACCTCTCACCTCCACACAACTACCATCTCTCCCACATGCAGAGGAAGAAGCCAAACAAGTAGCGCAAATGTATAACACCAACGCAATAGTTGGTAATCGAGCGACCAAATCTACAATCTTACCCCTATTACCCAAAGCCAGAATTATCCACCTTGCTACCCACGGGTTGCTCGACGATTTTACAGGTGGAAGTATACCTGGTGCGATCGCACTCGCTCCCGAACCACTTAACAAAGGTAAGGACGGGGGAATCAACGGTTTGCTAACAGCCAGCGAAATATTCGATTTACAACTCAATAATACCGAGTTAGTCGTCCTGAGTGCCTGCGATACGGGAAGGGGAAAAATTACCGGGGATGGGGTAATTGGATTATCGCGTTCCTGGATTAGTGCGGGTGTTCCCAGTGTTGTTGTTTCTTTGTGGAGCGTGGATGATGATGCAACGAAGTTTTTAATGGGAGATTTTTATCAGCGCTTAAAGAATAATTCTGATAAAGCCTCAGCGTTGCGGGATGCAATGTTAGCAACCAAGAGAAAAAACTCAGACCCCAGATACTGGGCAGCTTTTACCCTAATTGGGGAAACAAATTAAATCGTAGCCTGCATAAATCTCAAAACCTGTCCAGAGTTACTTGTGTCAGCCCAAAGTAAATCGAAAAGGGGTAATTTATGGCAACTACACTCACACAAATTGCAGCCCATCTAGAGCAAAACCAGTTACAGCACGAAATTGATGCAGAAAATCAACGCATCATCACTGGATTTCAATCTGAGAACGTCGAGAACTTTTGGATCGTAATTAGTTTAAGCGAAGAAGGCGAGTACTTGCAATTGGTTGCACCACAACTGCTGACTAATATCAGCGATACACATACACCTATTTTGTTTAAAGCATTGCTGCATATCTCTTCGCAAACCAACATGGTACGTTGGGCTTATGACTCGATGGGAAAAGAAATTTCTGCTTCTATCGAACTTCCCTTACTCGATAATAATTTGACAGCACAACAGTTTGAGTTATGTCTAGAAGCTCTAGTGAGAATCGTGGATGAAATTGCTATGCCACGATTGAAAGAAATTTTAGAAACAGGTGTCGATCCTGGCGAAATAGAACTAGGAGAAAGAATATTGTTGAATCTGGAAGAAACCTACCCAGGTTCCCTCCCTTACGTCGAGCAAGCACTGCTTCGTCGTAAAAATTTAGCCGAATCAGCAGAATTATCGGGGAAAAAAGATAATGCAGAAAATTTTCTATCTTTAACTTCCCTGTCTTTAACTAAAGTATGGGGGAAAATTTCGGCTGATGCTACTTATTTCAAAAATAATTTGTTGGATACTTACCAACAATTGCAAGCATATATCGCCCAATACACTCAACATTCACAGTAACTCATTACAGAGGGTTCGACTGAATAAATTAGAGTGCGATCGCCAAATAAATATCTGCTGTGTCACCTTTCCCTATTAATAAAAGAATTACTTCAATAGCGTAAAACCCATAACAGCAACAGGAAGGTAGATAATGTTACCAGGAAGAAGCAATCTAGTTGATAAATTTACGACTTTTCTATCTATCGAAAGGCGCAACGATAGTAATAGCTTACGTCTAATTTGGTTACGCGATCGCGAGTTAAATCGCGAATTAATCCGTAGCATTCAAGAAGATAGTAATTTGAGGCAAAGAGATGATGAGAAATTTTGGGTAGATTATTGGCTTCAAAGAAGTCAAGATTCAAATTCAAATGAAATTGCACACAAACATATTGCTTCCTATTTAGAAGAAACCATTTATTGGTTATCTGAAAAAATGGCTAAAATTGACTCGCAAGTCGATTGTTCTTCACAGGACTTGATGCAAGTTGCGAGAATGAACCTGCTCAATCAAGAAAAATTCGCCAAGCTGTTTAAGGGATATGATGGAACACGTGGTTCCATCACTAAATTTGCTCAATACCGACTAGGAACAGTTCTTTCTGATTTCATTCATATTGGTCAAACAAAAAGAAAATATTGTGATGCTGCATTATTGCGTAATGTTTCACATAAATTTGTTCGAGAGGCTTTAACAGATTTTGGGATTAAAGATAAAGAGAAAGAAAGTAATTATCAGTTATCCCAACACCTTTTTGCTTGGCGTTGTTTTAAAGAAAGTTATAACTCCAGACAAGAAACTGGAAGTCAAAAATTAGCATGGCTAAACCGAGAGGAGTTAGAACAAATCGTCAATCGATACAATCAATTACTAGCTAAAACGCAAGAATTAATTAGTAATGGAAAAAGTAATAGATGGTCGCAATCTTGTATCACAGCTTTAAAACAAACTAACATTAATACGGAAGAATTAGAAGGATTACTGTTAAATTGTGTAAAAGCTTTACGCAATAATATCTCACCCACTATTGATTCTCTCGATCAACCTTTGGGGACAGCTTTTAATGATAATCAAGCAACTTTAATTGATACGATAGAATCCCAGTATTTCAGTAAATATGATGAAGATATAGAAGGTGAGCCAGACGAATTACGAAATCAAGGACAAAGCGAAATTACAACGATTATATTTAATGCTTACGAGCGACTTCCTCAAGCTAAGAAGAAAATGCTACAGCTTGAGTTTGGTCTAGATATAACACAAAAAGATATTGCAGATGCATTTGATGTTGCTCAAACTACTGTGTCGAGAGTAATTAATGCTCTCGTCAAAGAAGTGGCTTGCTGGAGTCAAGAAAGATATAGTTTAACTCTAACTCCTGAGAAAATTAGGGATATATCAAAAGCACTTGATATCTATTTGACACAGTATTTTCAGTCTAATTTTTATGAGTTATTAACTCATGATTTTCAGCAATTAGCTTCTCATAATTTAGAACTATTCAATTTTTATTACAGGCAAGAAGTATCATTAATTCAAATTGCTCAAAGTTTAAATATTCCGGAACCAAGCTTACAGGAAATAATTAATGGTGTAAAACAACAGTTATGCCTAAAATTATCAGAAGAAGTCCAAAAAAGTTTACCCATAAAGCTTAATGATATCCCATCAGCCGAGGGAAAAATCTCTACTTTTGTAGAAAAATGGCTACAAGAAACAAATTACACCACATTTGAGAACTAATTAAACGAGAGGAAAATCATGTTTGGGCAAAATATAGTGAAATTTAGCGATCGCAATTCTCAAGTTTTGAATTTGTCATTTTCCGAAGATGACAGAAGAAAAGCATGGTTACAAGTCAATAATTCCAAGCAATATTCTAACGATGCATCTCGTTGGAATGCGTTTCTCAACCTTCTCAGTCAAAATGTTGTGAGTACATGGTTGAAAAATGAGTTAGATTTATCTCAACCAATAACTTTAAGTTCTCCAGATACTTGGGAATTTGTCAATGGTACATCGTTTTCGTTTGCAGATATTTCCATTGCAGATAAACGTATTGTGATAATTCCTAGCGAAGCAATTGATAATCAAGAATTCTCTGTCCCTAAAGAATGGATAGATATCCCTAAATTTGTTGCTGACTATTATTTGGCAGTGCAAATTATTCCTGACGAACTGAGCCTTTTAATTTGGGGTTTTACAACACATATCGATTTGAAAACTCAAGGAGAATACGATGCGATCGAGCGTACATATTCTTTACATAAGGATGATTTAATTCAAGATATTAATACATTTATCGTATCACTAGAAATATGCCCACAACAAAGAGAAGTTATTCCAGCTTTGCCAAAAATATCCACAAATGAAGCAGAATACTTCATCCATAAACTGAGTCAACGTTCTCTTTATTTACCCCGTTTGGATATGGATTTCTGCAAGTGGGAAGCATTACTAGAAAATGATGCGTGGAGACAGAAACTATATAGAAATCGACTGATTCCAGGCATTCCACTGTCAAGTTGGCGACAAAATATAGAAAATATTTTTGATGCAGGTTGGCAAACAGTAGAGGATTTATTTAGAGCATCACAAGTCAATTTTGCCTTTAGAAGTAGAAGGGAAAGCTCGAATAAACAACCTGATGCGAATACTTTAAAGCAGATAAAAGAGCTAATTGAAAAAATAAAAAATTCCGGAGATGAAGGGGAAAAACAAATTGCAGCCGGAACATTAGGAAAAATTGGTTATCAAGATAAAGAAATTATTGATACTTTAGTTTATCTTATCCAAACAACGGAGAAAGAAGAAACTCGTTGGACTGCTGCTGAAAGTTTATGGATGATTGACCCGAAAAATTCTACAGTGGGAGTCAAACCGGGGCTAGATTTGGGAATGCAATTAGCAGGTTATCCTTTGGCTTTGTTCGTAGGAGTTTTAGAGAAAAATGATGGTAAATTTGCTGTTTTAGTACAAGTTCATACGATGGAAGGTCAAAAGCATTTACCTCCTAATTGTCGAATGACGGTATTAGATGAAACTGGTAATATTTTTAGGGAAGTTGTTTCCAGAGAAAAGGATCGAGTCATCCAAAGAAAATTTAGTGGTAAACAAGGAGAAAGATTTAGTGTCAAAATATCTTTGGGAGATAGCTGCATTGGCAAAGATTTCATAATTTAGTTTTTAGCTATTTATGGATGACATTATATTTTTACTCGGTGGTCCTTTTGGAGCATTGACAGCTTGTGTTGCTGTTACAGGTTCGCTCGAAACTTGGACAAATATTTCAGGGTGTCAATTTTAGTATAGAGACTAAAATCAATAAGGCTTCGGAAACACAATAACTGCAACGATATCTTAATGGGTGTACTCATCGCAATTATTGGTGATTCCTTTATTTCGGTTAATTGTTCATCTAGTTTTTTACAGACTGCATATTTATGCAATCTCATCCAGATGTAGTGGTAACAGACAATTAAAATGTGCGATCGCTGTACCAAAATCATCATTGGCAAAATAAAGGCAGTATTATGAGACCTTTTATCGAAAGCCGTAAAGCCTCTGGGAGCAATGAGGTCAATATTGAGATCGTACAATCTTACGTCGAATGCGAATATCCCATAGACGAAAATAATGCTGTTGTCGTATACATTATCCCTCGCACCGAAAATTCGGTCTGGGTAGCCAGCAGCTTTGAACATGCATTTGACGATTTAGTTATTAATCTAGATCGGGATACATATGAAGCGATCGCAGATACTTGGCCAATACTAGCAAATCTTCTAGAAAATGGCATCAAAGAACGTTATCAATATGGAGCGTTGATTGTCATGGAAGATAGCGACTATTGTGAAAAAAAATGGTTTGTTGCTTCGATTGTTGGCAACATTTCTTTCGAGACTCTAGAAGATTTGTTTGGACAAAGAGTACAACAAGCTATTGAACTGGTAATTTCCCAAAGTATGACACTGTGGATAGAAATTGCGGAAAACAAGCCTAATCTTTTCCAACAGTTTAGCAAAGGCTTTTTAAAGGGACTAACTGCTGCTGTTACTGCGACAGTGTTCGCTTTTTTAGGGCTAAATTCCGAGCAACAAGATTAGTGGAATTGAAAATTGGATAGTAAATGTAAATTCTTTTCCAGGTGATTGCATTATTTCTAATTCTCATCCAGATAAGATATTTAGCAAATGAAATTTCGCCTAGTTTTCAATTTTAGGAGTCTTTGCAATGTACGAAACCACTCTAGTTACACTCGTTCAAGATTTTGGTTGGGATGCAACCTATGCTGGCAATAAAATTTTAATTCAATGGAAAAATAGCGCACAAAATTTTGCTTGGTTCGATTGGTATGCAAATCCAATTTTACCACCAATCGGTTCTGTAATTACTGTTTCCTATTCAGGTTCAGGTTCTTCTTTGGATTTGCATAAGTTAATTAATACTGGCAACGGCAAAGAAGCACGTATTTTGCGATTTGCAAAAGCTTATTAAGGTTTTATAGCTGGATGCGATCGCTACATCAAAATTAATCTTTCGTCTTTATCGAACCATACACTATGCAGACAACTTTTAAACAATACCAAACACTTTTGCTCAACAAGTGGAATAGTCGTCGATTTTCAGCAGCTTTAATCGTGTGTTTTGTAATTTGGACACCTTTACTAGTTACTGAAACTCTACACATTCAACACTCTTGTCATCCAATGATTAATTTCCTCGGTAAACTCCCAACAGAATGTAATACATCTCCATTCTCTTCTCCGTTGTTACCTCCACCAGCAATACCAATTTCTAATTTGGATGCAGGACAACTCGGAATTGCAGTGGGTGCAAGTGCTGCTGCTTTAGGTGTTCCCGTACCAATTGCTGCGGGACTGGGAATACTTACATGGTTAGCAGCTAAAAGTATTGGTGCATTTTTCTAATATCTTTCTAAATCTTCCACTTTCTGAATTTAGGAGTAACTTTGCAGATGAAACCCTTTTCCAATAAATCTAAACCAGAAAACTGTCCAGATATTATCCAAGCTCCTTCCAACACTAAAGTAGAAAAAACTAACACTAATGAGGGAAAAATCACCAATACAAATAATGCCGAAGAAACTATTTCTGTAGCAGTTAAAACTTCTAAGCTTCCATTTCCTTTAGGTCAATTAGTTGTACTTGGGTTTATAACAGTTGCTATTGTTGCCACATTCTTTCTTGTCACGAGAGGAAATGACTTTTGCCTTTTTAGCATTTGTAGTAAGTTCCCTTACCAAAATCCAATGGTTTATAGCTTTTGGTCTGCTGCTGGTGGTTTGGGAGCCTTTGGAATTTTAGCCTTGATGGGTATTTCTGCTCCCATCGCAATTATTGGTGGTTTAGCTACTTGGTTTTTAATGCAAATTTCCTTGCACTAGAAAGATATTGGAGAATCAAAAATGAAAGTAATTGAAATCAATAATGTTACGCAAAAATTTCGCAATGGATTGAGTCAGAAAACGATACTGGAAAATATTAATCTCACAGTTAATTCGGGAGAGTTTATTTGGCTACAAGGAGATGGTGGTGCTGGTAAAACAACTTTACTATCTCAAATATGTGGGTTAATAACTCCCAGTAGTGGAGAAATAAAACTCATGGGACTCGATCCAAAAGATGCCAATTCAAAACTTGATGTTGGTGTGGTTTTGCAAGAAACACAGGTTCCTAAAAATACGAAAGTCAAGGAACTACTAGAACTAGTCAGAAGCTACTCCCCAAATCCCCTCCTACTTTCAAATGAAGAAATTCTAGCTCTTGTAAATCTCACAAAACCAGGAATAATAGATGCTGAGATAGCTACTTTAGCTGGTAGTGAAAAACAAAGACTTTATTTTGCTTTGGCTTTGGCTATAAATCCCAAACTCATCATCCTCGACGAACCTACTAGAAATTTAGATAAGGAAAGCTGGGAAGTATTTTGGCAACAAATCAAACATTGTCACGAACAAGGTGTGACGATTTTAGTGACTACCCATAACCCTGGTGATTCGGAAAAGATAAGAGAATTAGCAACTCGAATTATTAAGTTATATCCACCTTCTGAAGCATCGGTAACAGGACAGCTAGTAGAGGAATCAGTGGTAGATAATAAGGAAATTCCTGTTAAGCTACCAAATGATAAAGAGAATGAAACATTAACTCCAATTGAAACTACACCTCGAAATTTATTAGCTATCTTTAAAAAACAGTTTGAGTTTGAAGTCACTCAACTGCGACGTACACCTACATTTTTGCTCGCAACATTAAGCATTGTTGGATTTGTTCCACTACTCAAATTTCAACCAGGATTTCAACCAGGAAAAGTTAGTATAGACCAGTTAATCTACTTGTGTGGTATTATCCTGTTTATTATTGCGATCGAGCGGTTAAGTAAACGTGTGGCAGTTGAACGTGCAGAAGGATGGTTAAAATTATTAAAAACCACCTCCCTACCTCCTGTTGTTTATATAGCAGCTAAGATTGCCAGTTTACTAATTGTTTGCGCCATTGCGATTCTATCTATTTTTATTCTGGGATATTGGCAGCTAGGAATTCATGAAAGTTTGGGTCTGTATTTGTCTATTTTCATCTGCTCGATAATTGGGATTATACCTTTTGCTATTTTAGGTTTGGAACTCGGATATTTAGTCCATCCTAAAAGTGCAGATTCGATTTTGAGTTTGTCTTTGTTTATTATTCCCTTTGCTTGCGGCATTTTTCCATTACCATTTAAGCCAAAATTAATGCAGGATTTGGTTTCTCTATCACCTTTTTACCACTACAAGGAATTGGTTTTATCAGTAGCTCAATCACATATTGACACTCGAATTATTTTACATCTACTGTGGTTAATTTGGGCTTTTGGATTTTTTGGATTGAGTGCGATTTGGGTGTATAAACGCGATCGCGCTATCGTCAAATAGTTGTTGTAAGCGATCGCACTTCCAATCTTCCAATTCCTCATACTTGAGGTGCGATCGCCTCTACAACAATCATCCCTCAATCCTTCAGATTGACTGAAGTCCATAGATTAATTTTGTATAAACAAAAGGCATGTACAAATATTAGTGATTTAATATACAAAAATAGGGTGATAGTCCCCAGGTATTAAGTCTAAATAGTCACTTGTATGAGCGTTAAAATATGGGTGTTAAAAAAGTTTCCCTCGGTGTGCTAGTTATCTTCTTAAGTGCATCTGCGATCGCTTTGCCTTCAGCCAAGCCAGTTTCCATACCCCTTGCCCAAGTCACGCATAATTCTAGGGAAGCGGAGGCTGAACGGCTTTTGAAGTTGGGAGTAAAGCAGCTAGAAAGTAGTCAACTAAAAGCTTCTTTGGAATCTTTTCAAAAGGCACTTGTTATTTACCGAGAAATTAAACATCCTTCAGGTGAGAGTGCTGCACTAGGAAATTTGGGTGCTGCTAACATTGCGTTGGGAAACTACCAAAAAGGAATTGAGTATGAAGAACAGCGCTTGGCGATTGCCAGGAAAACAGAAGACCGTGAAAGTGAAGGGAAAGGACTGGGAAATATTGGTTCAGCTTATATGAATTTGGGTAATTACACCAAAGCTATTGACTATTTACAGCAAAGTTTGGCGATCGCACGAGAAACTGTAGATTCTCAAACCGAGAAAAACGCAAACATTAATCTTGCTCAAGTTTACCTTGATAAAGGAGATTATCAGAAAGCGGATGAATATTTCCAGCAGTTGTTGATAATTGTGCAGAAAACAGGGAGTAAAAAAGAAGAGCTTTCTTTTCTTTCCCAGATTAGCAGTATTCACATGAGGCGAAGAAATTATGGAGATGCAATGAAATATCTTGAGAAAAGTTTAGAAATTGCACGAGAAACCAACGATCTTCGATCTGAGATTGTAGCACTTGGAAATATTGCTATGACTAATTCTTATTTGGGTAACTACTCTAGAGGAATTGATGATGCAGAACAGGCTCTGAAAATTATACAGAAACTAAATTTACCTGAAAATGAAATTTCTACTCTCAAAAGTAATGCTTTCAATCTTCTTGGCGTATTGCACAAAGATATTGGAAATTATAATGAAGCTTTTGATAATATATCTCGGAGCTTATCTCTCGCAAAAAAATATCAAGATAGAGAGCTTGAGGCAAAAGCATTAGGAAATCTTGCTTCTATATTTAATAAATTGGGAAAATACAAAGAAGCAATTAATTATCAGGAACAGTCTTTGAAAATTAAACGAGAGATTCCAGATAGGGAAGGGGAAGGTAATTCGCTAGGAAATCTTGCTATAATTTATCGTCAAATGGGAGACTATTCTAAAGCAATTGATTATGGAAAACAGGTTGTAGCAATTACAAGAGAGCAAAAAGATCGTGAAAATGAGCAGATCGCACTCCAAAATTTAGGATTAGCTTACTATAGACAAGGTAATCTTCTTCTAGCAGAAAGTACACTTATGGAAGCCATTAAAGTTCAAGAATCATTAAGAGTAAGATTAAAAGATACCGATAGAATATCGATTATTGATAAGCAAACTGATTCATTTCAGAGTCTACAACAAGTTTTCATTAAGCAAAATAAATACAAAGAAGCACTTGAAATTTCCGAGCGAGGAAGAGCGAGGGCTTTTTCTGAGTTAATTAACTTTCGATTATCCGACAATACCAAGCAAAACTCGCCTATTTCACCACTGAAAATTGAAGATATTAGACAAATCGCCAAAAGACAAAATGCCACCCTAGTGGAATACTCTATAAGTGATTATAGTACTTTTGCTGCAACTTATACACCTATAAAAGGTGAAAAGTTTCAAGTAATACCACTAAAAGAAGGATTCCGAGTCTCGCAAAGCATAGCATCAGAATTATCTATTTGGGTTATCAAACCCACAGGCGAAGTAACATTTCGCCAAGTAAACATAGAATCTTTGTTGCGACAACAAAAAACTTCTTTGCAAGACCTAGTTAACAATAACCTCAAAGATTTAGGTGTCGCTATAGATAGTCCCAGAAGCGCAAATAACCAACAAAATAACCAACAAAATTTTGCAATTGATGATTTAGTAAGACGCAATACAGAAGACCGTGAAAAAGACCCACCTTGGAAAGTTGTTGCAGTTAACCCTCAAAACATGACAGTCAAAATCAGGTTGACTACTTGGGAAAAAACAGAAACACCCATCGAACGCACATTCGCTCAAGTTACGAAAGTATCATACTCTCAAGCAGCCTACACCAACTTACAGCAACTACACAAAATTCTCATCGATCCCATTGCCGACCTTTTACCAAAAGACCCAAATGCTCGTGTCATCTTCATTCCCCAAGATTCTCTATTTTTTGTTCCCTTCCCCGCGCTGCAAGATGCTAATAGAAATTATCTCATTCAGAAACATACTATCCAAACTGCACCATCAATACAGGTACTCGATTTAACCCACCAACAGTTAAGTTATCAACAACGTCAAAAGTTCTCGCCAGAACCCACAGATGCGCTAATTGTAGGTAATCCCACTATGCCAAAAGTATCACTAAAGCCTGGGGAACCCGCAACCCGGTTAAATCCACTTCCAGATGCAGAGGAAGAAGTCAAAAAAATCGCGCAGATATTCAAAACCAATCCGATTATCGGCGATCGCGCTACCAAGTCTGCAATCCTACCCCTACTCCCCAAAGCCAGAATTATTCACTTTGCAACCCACGGCTTACTCGATGATTTTACTGCTGGAAGTATACCCGGTGCGATCGCCTTAGCTCCTGAAGTATTTAATAATAAAGGTAAAACAGAAGAAACTAATGGCTTACTCACCGCCAGCGAAATCTTTGACCTAAAGCTAAATGCTGAATTGGTTGTGTTGAGTGCTTGTGACACAGGTAGAGGAAAACTTTCCGGTGATGGGGTGATTGGTTTGTCGCGTTCTTTGATTAGTGCAGGTGTCCCCAGTGTGATTGTTTCTCTGTGGTCAATACCCGATGCACCTACTGCGTCCTTGATGACAGAATTTTATCAAAATTTACACAAAGGAAAGGCTTTTGCCCTGCGTCAAGCAATGCTGGAAACGATGAAGCAGCACCCAGACCCCAAGAACTGGGCAGCTTTTACTTTAATTGGTGAATCGAATTAAACTTGAGATTTGAATTCTATATCAATTGTGACAAAAACATTAAGACTAATTTACAGCTAAAAGTATTATCTGTCAGAATTTAAACCATTACTCAGCAAACTGGCAGGTAACAGAAAATATGAGTAAGTTGGTTGTCCTCGAATTGGGGGAAGGTGATTTACAGCAGCAGGGTTTTCCGGTCAGGCTGAGGATTATGGAAGATGGAAAACCTGCGGAAATAAGCATTACAGGAAAATTACCTCCCAACCCCCAAGTTGAGGAAAGCTACGTACTGTGGCGATCGCGCTATAAACATTATCTCCGTTCGGGTTCAGCGACACGCTTAGACGACGAAAAGAATCAGATTACAAATATAGGCGAATGCGATCGCCCCCTTAATCCCATCGATGATTGCAAAGAAGCAGGACAAGTATTAATCGATGCTTTGAATGATTGGTTAAAATCCAGTTCGTTTATTAGTATTAGAGAAAAGTTTTTACGAAAAATTCGGACTGATGAAGAAATTAAAATAATTGTACAGACAGATAATTTTTTATTCAGGAAATTGCCTTGGAGTAAGTGGGAACTACTGGCGGAATATAAAAATGCAGAAATAGCATTTAGTCCCAGGAATTACGAGCCACCGAAAGTTGGTAATATCAAGAAGAAACGAAAAATTCAAGTATTAGCCATATTAGGCGATAGTGCAGATATAAATATTGAAAAAGACAGACAAATATTAAAACGAGAATTACCAGACGCTAAGATTGAATTTTTAGAAAAACCGACACGAACACAAATCAACGATAAGTTACAAGAAGAAAGCTGGGATATTTTATTTTTTGCTGGACATAGCGAAAGTAAAAGTAATTTCAATCGAGGTTTGATAAAAATTAATGAAACAGATAGTTTAAACCTGAAGGATTTACGAGATACTCTCAGCAAAGCGATTGCAAAAGGACTTTCGTTGGCAATTTTTAATTCTTGTGATGGTTTGGGATTAGCCGCAGAATTAAGCACAATGCAGATTCCCCAAATGATTGTGATGCAGGAACCAATTCCAGATGTAGTAGCTCATAAGTTTTTGAAGTGTTTCCTCAAGGCATTTGCTCGCACTCATTCCTTATATTTAGCAGTGCGAGAAGCACGAAAAAGCTTGCAAATTTTAGAGAATGGTTTAGGGAAAGATGTAGATTTACAAAATCAACAGTTTCCTTGTGCCAGTTGGCTCCCTGTAATTTTCCAAAACCCTGCTTATCAACCCTTAAGTTGGGTTCCCTACAGATACACTCCCACATTGCGATCGCTAATCGCTACCAGTTTAGCTGTAGCGTCTTTAGTGTTGGGGGTGCGTCATCTCGGTTTGTTGCAATCCCTAGAGTTGAAAGCTTATGACCAGATGATGCAGTTACGACCCGATGAAGGAATCGACCCTCGTATTTTGGTTATTAAAGTTGACAAAAGAGATATCGATGCTCAAGACAACAAAGAAAAAGGTGAGTTTTCGTTATCGAATGCCAACCTTGTTAAAGTTATAAATGAACTCAACGAACATCAACCACGAGTTATCGGGTTGGATATGTACAGGGATTTCTCCCCTTTATCTAAAGTTAAACCTACCGCAGATTTAAAAAAGCTGTTTGAAAGTGAAAACTTGTTGGCTACCTGTGAAGTAGAAAATCCAGAAAGGGTTAGTGGTTCTGTTGGTACTCCACCACCACCTTTTATCTCAACAGAGAGGTTGGGATTTAGTGATGTTGCGTTTGACTCTGCGACTCCTGGTAGCGGAATCAAAATTATTCGCCGCCATCTACTGTTCATGAATCCAAAGTCAAGCTCTCGTTGTCAAGCACATAACTCCCTCAGCTGGCAGTTGGCAGAGTATTATCTGGATACAGAAAAAAATATTAGTCCCAAGCAAATTTCAAAAACAGAATTAAAGTTAGAAAAAGCACATTTTCAACAGCTACCGAGTCACGCAGGTGGTTATCAACACTTAGATAATGGCGGTTTTCAAATCTTACTCAATTACCGTAACCGTAACCCTGAAAAATTTGCAAAGTCCTTCAGTGTTACAGAATTACTTACAGGCTATGTGCCGCATAGTGATATAAAAGACAAAATAATTTTAGTAGGTGTTACAGACCCTCCTGTGCCCGATGATTTTCAAACTCCCTATGGAACACCAATACGAGGTGTATTTCTTCACGCTCAAATGGTAAGTCAAATTATCAGCGCAGCATTGGGGGAACGTCCATTATTGGGAGTTTGGTCTTGGTGGGGAGATGGTTTATGGATTTGTGGTTGGTCTTTTGTCGGGGGTTTGATTATTTGGCGTATTCGAGATGCCATACCTCTAGGAGTGGGAATAACTTTAGCGATCGTTATCCTATATGGCTCGTGTTTTCTCTTATTTGTTAAAGGATACTGGGTTCCCTTTGTACCATCGCTGCTGACATTAGCTGGTTCTAGTGCAATCCTGATATGCTACTCACTATATAAAAAATCAACGATAAATCAATAAATTGGGAGTTATAACATGAAATCTAAACATAAACGACGGACAGAGCTTGGTCTGCGACCATCATACCAACTAATACTATTCCTCATCCTCCCTTTACTATTTGGTTGTAACCAAAATTTGTTAACTATGGCTCCCCCTTCAGAAGCCAAACCTGCACAAACACCAAAACAAAAACCAAACCCATCACCGTCAAAAACACAACGTCGAAAGCCATTTCGCTTCAAATTATCCAACGATGGCGCACCTGGGAACCGTATGGGAGCAGCAACTCGTGGTTGCTCTAGCGATAACAAGAAGCCTCCTTTGACTGGTTTGATTCCGGAGAAAAATCAGGGTTTAACAGTTAGCGATCGCCCCACGTTCTGGTTTTATGTCCCCTACATAGCAAACTCTACAACCCCAGTAGAATTTAAGCTGACAGATTTCGATGAAAAAGAAATCTACAAGCAGGATTTGCAGTTAACAAATACACCCGGCATTATCAGTATCACTTTACCCAAGAATGCACCTGCTTTAGAACTAGATCAAACCTATGAGTGGAGTCTGGGTATTAATTGCGATACTCGAATTGACCAAGTTAATGGCAGAATCAAACGGGTAAAAGCTAGTGCAGAGGTGACAAAACAGTTACAGGCAAATACGGGACGCGATCGCCTTCTTGTTTATGCCGAAAATAGTTTTTGGTACGAAACTCTCACACTATTAATCGAACTTCGTCGTCAAAATCCCCAGGATGAAGGCTTGAAAGCTGACTGGGAGGATTTATTGACATTGGATGGGGTTAATCTACCAAGAATTGTCCCAGAACCAATTGTTTCCTGTTGTAAGCCTAAATAGTAGTCGTTACAGATATGAAAAAAATTTATATAAGTGCGCTGGTAATTTTAGGTACATTCGCGATCACTTTACCTTCAGCCAAACCAGTTTCCTTGTATGTAACCCAAGTTATGCATAATTCCAGAAAAGCTGAAGCAGATCGATTGTTCAAGTTGGGTGAGCAGCAACTCAAAAGCAAGCAACCGGAAGCAAAAGCAAAAGCTGCTTTGGAATTCTTTCAAAAAGCACTGCCAATTTACCAACAATTGCGGGAGCGTTTAGCAGAGGGACACACTCACAAAAGTATTGGTAACGCCTACATATTTTTAAAAGATTTTTCTCAAGCAACCACCCACCAGGAACAGGCTTTATCGATAGCACGAGAAATTAAAAATACCGATTTAGAGGCAAGAGCATTACTTAATCTGGGAATTATAAATTTCAATTCTCCACAAGGAAATACATTAAAGGCTATTGATTTTTATCAGCAAAGTTTAGCGGTAGCCAGAAGCAGTCAAAACCGGGAAATGGAGCAATACGCTTTATCTACCGTGAAAACCAGCATTGAGTTATTAGAGAAGAATCTAGTAAATGTTCGAGGTACTAAAGATAAACGCAGAGAAATAAATATTTTAGTCAGCCTGGGAAATGCTTATACTGCTGTTGGGGATAACAGTAAGGCGATCGCATCCTTCGAGCAAGCAGTAGTAATAGCCAGAGAACTAAAAGATACTCAATTAGAAATATCTGTCTTGCAAAACCAAGGTCAAGCATTGGTTAGAATCACCAGCTCTTACCTTCAGGGAAAAAACTTTACCGCAGCCATTAAATATTCCCAAGAATCGATTGCGATCGCACGCAAAATTAAAGATCCAAAGCTTGAAATTATAGGATTGGGTTTTCTCGCATCTGCATATATATTAATGGGTAATCTTCAACAAGCAATTAAAATCCAAGAAGAGGAACAGAAGATTTTTGAAAAAAATGAAGCTCCTTGGGTAGCACTAATGCATGGAAGAGAACACGTATTATTATGCAACAATTATGACCTATCAAATGAGTATGATAAAGCAATTGCATGTTATCGAAACGGGATAACTATATCTCAAGAATATCAAAAAAATCAAAATTCAGAAGTTAAAGCTAGTAATCGTATTGCTGAATTTCAACATTTATTGGGACTGGGGGTTACTTATCAAAAAATGAATCAAAATAGAGAATCTATAAAATTATTAGAATCAGCCTATGTAATTTATCCACAAATAAAAAATAATTCTTATTTGACAGGATTTCAGAATACAATTTTACAATTGTTGGGTACAAATTATCTAGAGATTGGAGAAACTGATAAAGCTATTGAATTCTTCCAACAAATAGTAGATTCCAACGATAAGATTTCTGCTAAAATTACTGCACATACTAGTCTGGGTCTAGCCTTTTTATCTAAAAGCAAATACAATATTGGTCTTGAAAACTTTAACAAAGCAATTAAAATTGCTCAAGATAGTAGAAATCCATTCTTTGAGTTAGCAGCATATCAAGGTATTGGTAACGCCTATGCATCAATTGCAAGTATAGATGAAGCTATTAAGTATCAAGAAAAAGTTTTAGATACGGTGAAAAAATATAGTGATTGTACTAATCAAAATAATTTTAATTTACAATCAAATAAAGTTTTTTTTAGCCAACAACAACAGGTAATATTATGTCCATCATTCCAAAGGATGGAAGTACAAACATTAACTTTTTTAGGCTCTTTGTATACTAGAGCTAGAAGTGAAAAATACAATTTCAATCTCGGTGTAAAATATATTAATCAAGGGTTAGAATTAGCAAGAAAACTGAAACTTGCAGATGAAGAAGCTACAGCATTGAGGTATTTAGGCTCTGCCAATTCCGGACAGGGAAATTGGAAAGCTGCGATTCATTATTATGAACAAGTCCTAGCTCTCGATCGCGAAACCACAGATGCAAAAAATTCTTTGCAATGGAATTCTAAAGCAGATTTAATGCAAACCCTGGCAATTCAATATGCCGCATCTGGCAATCTCGATAAAGCATTCCAAATTCAACGCAATGCAGAGTCATTACTACAAAAAAATCCCAATTCCAACCCACACACTTTAGCTATAATGCGATGGCAAGCAGGATTTTTGTATTTTTTAACAAAAGATAATCAAAAAGCAGAAAAATTACTTTCTGAAGCTGTAGATAAATATGACTCAATACTCGATAGTGGAATTGGCAATAAAGATGCAAATAGAGTACAGTTTTTTGACTCCTATTTGGGAACCTATCAAACGCTTGTAGAAGTTCTTCTCGCTCAAAACAAGAAAGAGGATGCATTAGAAATTTCTGAACGAAGTAGAGCTAGAATACTCGCAAAATTACTAGCCAATTCTTCCAGCAACAGTAAAAATAGCGATTTCAAAACACAAACACCAAAAATTTCTCTGCCACAAATTCAACAAATAGCCAAACAACAAAATGCGACTTTAGTAAATTACCAAATTGTTTACGATATTTTGCGTGTTATTCCATCTTCAGCCAAAAATAAACAACCCCAAGTACCCGCAACCAAAATATTGATTTGGGTTGTTCAACCTAATGGAAAAATCACATTTCATCAATCTAACCTTACACAACTACTACAAAATCAGACTTCGCTAGAAACGCTGGTAAAAAATACCCTCGAATCTATCCCATCGATGCCTACAAATGCTAACCCTAACAATAGAACTCGCGGTAATAACCAGCTAACCTTCAAAAAAGGCGATCGCGTCACACTCAAAAATGACCGAGCTAAAGACCCAGCATGGGAAGTAGTAGTTGTTGATAATGATACGCTTACCCTCCGACTACCTTCTTTTCCACCAGGAGTAACATCAACATACCCCATAACCGATGTAAAAGAAAAAATCGGAGACAAAGGCTCCCAGCCAAGTGCTAACGCCAAAAACCGCTACTTGCAACAACTTCATCGACTACTAATCGAACCCATAGCCAAAGATTTACCGACTCAAGAAGATGCGCGTGTAATTTTTATCCCCCAGCAAGAATTATTTGCCGTTCCCTTTCCCGCCCTGCAAGACTCCCAAGGTAAATACTTAATTGAAAAACACACAATTCTTACTTCCCCATCAATTCAGGTTTTACAACTAACCCATCAACAACGACAGCGAGTTCCTGGTTCAGCAAAAGATGTCTTACTTGTGGGTAATCCTATCATGCCCAAGGTTCCCCCCAAGAAACCAGGAGAAAAACCTACACAATTAGACCAATTACCAGGAAGCGAAGGTGAAGTCAAAGCGATCGCTCCTCTATTCCAAGCCAAACCGCTTATTGGTAAAGAAGCCACCAAAAACGCAATTTTACCCATGCTACCCAAAGCTAGAATCATTCATTTCGCCACACACGGGATACTGGACGATGTGAGAGGATTAGGAAGTGCGATCGCGCTTACTCCCTATGGTAATGATAACGGTTTGCTCACCGCCGAAGAAATCTTCGATTTGAAACTCAATGCCGAATTAGTAGTAATTAGCGCGTGTAATACCGGGAAAGGACGCATTACTGGGGATGGTGTGATCGGATTATCTCGTTCATTGATGAATGCAGGAGTTCCCAGCGTCCTTGTAACCCTGTGGGACATACCAGATGGGTCTACAACCCGTTTAATGACGGAATTTTATCGTAATTTACAACAAAACAAGTTCGACAAAGCTAAATCATTGCGAAAAGCCATGCTAACAATGATTGAGCAAGACCTTTCTCCCAATAGCTGGGCTGCATTTAATTTGATTGGAAATGCTGAGTAAAATTTTGGATGACATATTATCCGTGGATTGCGTTCAAGAAAATAGTGCTTATTTACTATAATCAATATTGGGCATCAAAATTATGAGGGGTCGCACCATTTTGCGTAAACCTCACCCTGTTAGTCTTTTGGAGTAACAAATTCATATTCTCCCTATTTCCCTGCTTGCCGCAATACTCAACCCAGGCTGGATAATTTTGAGAAATTACCTTGTAGATTGCGTCCAATCAAGTAGTTCGTAAATACTATATTTATTGCTGGTGGACACCAACATCACAACGATGATGCCATTTTGCATAAACCAAATCCCGCCCATCTTTTGGGGCAACAAATTCATATACCCTCTCCCTATTTCCCCTCACTCCAAATCGCCCAACGTAGGTTAAACTCAAACCCAACTTACTCAACAGGGTTTGAATAATCGCAACACAACTCATCCCCTCAGAAACAGAAACCCCCAGATAATTCCGAATAATCTGCCGATGCTGCACAGCTTTACTCTTCAACTCCCGCAATTCAGCATCGGAACCACGAAACATCACCCCAGACGTGAGAAAATAGGGGATATTCAAATCTTCCAGCAGCAAAACCAAGGGCAATAACTGCCCACGGTTAAAATCTGGTTTCCAAATAGCGCGATCGCCCACCTCAATCTGCGATTTAGCCCTCTTGGAATCACGCTCAACAAGCTGCTCCCGTCCAATGGTAAGAAAATAATGCAGCCGTAATTGGGGATACCACCCGCTATCATCTTTCTCAACAAGACCAGGTGTCACCTCAATTCCATAACGCTCTTTCAGCAAAGCTTTCCGTTCCTGGTATCGCTCAGTTTTGGTTTTGGCTTTTTTATCCTGCAACTTCTTAAACTCAGAATCAGAGATGGTTTCGGATTGTGCGATCGCCCGACATTCCTCCCCATATAACTTCAGAGAAGCAGCTTTGACCGAATCGTAAACCCCACAACATTCTTCGTCTGGAACCTTATTCGCATCGAGAACTTGATAACCATCCTCCTCCAAACCCTGCACCACAAATTCCCGATAACACCGCATCTGAGCATTGATTACACAAGCCCGTTTCGCCCAAGTTTGCAACGATTCGGGCTGAAAATTCTCATCGATGCTGTAATCTGCATTATCAGCTTGGGACAACAACATGATATTTGCCCGTGCAGCTGCGTGTTGACTTGCCAACAGCACACCAACCGATGTGGAACCATTACCAACCATGCCGATTCCACTGCTTCTTACCCATATATGGCGATCTACATTCTCCCGCAACCTCGCCAACATCTGTCGCACGGAATTCGCCGACTGTACACCCTGGAAAATCCCCCATACTGCTGAAAAGTGACTTTTGATGTCGATTGATACCCCAGTTTCTAGGCTTGGGGAAGCAATAACCAAGTCATATTTCGTGAGAATTTCATTGAGATGAGCAATGCAACCGAAAGCCGGGTGCGATGGGTCAGAAACGGATTCGCTATCGATTCGTAAAATCCTCAAATCTGGAAATTTACGCCGAAATCGTTCCTCTAAAGCTTGCGTTCCCCACTTCGATTTGGCTTTTTGGGCGGAACAACACAGTAAATGATGTCCACCTTCAGGAATTGCTTTATCCAATGCAGCAATCAAATCCTGGGGATTGCTCCCTGAGTAGGTATAGCAGTTTCCAGATTTGGGTTGATAGTTATTCCGAATCACGAAGGGTTTGACCTTGATTTCCCCAGCCAATGACAAAACGTAATCCACATCACAATCGGACACATCGGCACTGGCAAGATAAATCTTACCGTGGGGACTACTCAGAACATTCTGGATGAGGGACTTGAGGTTTTTGAGGACAGAAACCCGGCGTTTTTGCACTTCCGTCCCAGAGTTCAATAAATGCCAGAATACTTGGTCACATTCATCGATGATGACCGTATCGTTATACCAGTCGTTGGGATTAAATCTCGCTTGACTTTGATGGTGCAAAGAATCTATACAGACTCCATAGCCAAGAAAATCCCCTGTTCCTGAGTCTCTAACCTCAGTTACGTAATTCACTCCAAAGCGATCGCACAATGCTTCCCCCAACTGAATCCTGTGAGTAATAATTAGCACCCTCCGATTTTGCTCGTGGGCTTTCGCGACCTCACCAGTTAACCATTCTGTTTTACCTGTTCCTTTTGCTGATTTGAGAACGATAAGTCGCTCTGTATCTGGGATTTGAATGTGTCCGAGGAAGGGGCGATCGCACTCCAAAGCAGGTTGGTAATTCAGCAGTGTGAACAGCCTCACTTGCCAAATATCGAGGGTGTCGGATTTATCATAAAGTTCATCGAATGTGTCTTGTCCCTGAGCAACAACAAAATCATCAACTCCCTTCTCTGGTCCCGGTAAATCGATGACTCTGACTTCACAGCCTTCAACAGCAAGCAATTTCCCCATGCGTTTGATGGCAGTTCGGACATTTTTGATGGTTTCGGATTTCTTGTCGCGATCGAAGCAAATATCAATCCGTCTGTTTGGTGTAGCGAAATGTTTCAAATCCGGGATTAAAAAGGGTTTTCCGATGGTATTTCCATCATCATCTTTGGGAAGTCGGTAGCCCGCATTGATTCCAGGGATTGCGATCGCCGTATATCCAGCAGTCAATAAACAAGCTGCTTTCTTTGCTCCTTCAACAATTACGACTGGTACGTTGTTTTTCCATACCCAATGCCAAAAACCTTGATTGTTTTGGAGGTCTTCGGGAGCGATCGCAATTCCACAGTTCCCCGCAATTTTTTCCCAAATTCGTTGCGGTACTTGTAAGAAGAATGCTCTGGTTGGTTCTTTATAGGGGTGTTCATATTTGATGTGTTTATGGATTTTAGTGCGATCGCGTCTGGGTTTATCCGGCTTAAAGCATCCCCACATCATGGGATTGTAGTCATCGAGTGGGTCAACTCCGCTACACCACCAACCCCCGTGTTCGATGTGACGATATTTTTTCAAGTCACCGTCTCGTAATCTTCCATCGTTGCGGCGTGATATTTTAGGGCTGTAAATCAAGTATTCGTAAGGGGTAGTTCCTTCCAAGGATTTGACGTTGAGATGGATGATTTCTTGGTCAACTCCACTTTCGTACCATTCCCGCAGGTGCTGGAATTCGATTTGTGTGTATAGATTTGCACTGAGTTCTTGGTGTAAAACTTCGCTTATTGCGTTCATATCCCTCCAAATTTTTAGCCACTATCTATTTCGGCGCAGTGACATACGAAATTTGAGCGAACATAAAAATGCTCGCAGATGCTCTAAAGTGCTTATTAAATTTTGTAATGTTTTAAATTCTTGGAATTAGCACTAATCGCCGCATAAGTAAAAATGCAGCGCTCTTTGTTTAATTTTTGCCATGCTCGCGCTACGCTGAAAAATTATCAATAGAAATTATCAGCGTAGTTACCTACCGTTAAATTTTCACTTTAGAATCTATGTTTTGCTTTTGTGCGTCTGTTTCAAGATTACGCATACTTGAATTAAAATCTTCATATTTTGGAAAGGTTGAATTGTCAACAATTTGATATGCATAACCTTGCCCAATGCTTATGCTTATATGATGAAATCAAGTTCACTCTTGAATTTTTACAATATCGTTAATAGTTACCAGTTCGCCGGACAGTTCCGAGCAAATCCTGGCTAACTTAACCAAATTATCGATGTCTGCTTTTTTGAGCTTTCCATCACGAGCAACCGTTAAAGTATGTCGGGTCACTTCGTTTGGAGTACCCTCAAATTGCCTATGAACTGCATAGACAGACAAGTGACTACCATCATTTGTTTTGGGCCACCAACGCGAAATATCAATATAAGCTTCCATCCAAATTGCTAGCACGTTCCGTATAAACCAACCTCCATTAACGCTCATCTGATTACAGAATAACAGCCAATCAGAATACTGACTGTCTGTTTACAGAGTAACTGATAATCTGTATATTGACAATCAGTTAGCAGAATATCATAATAAAATTACAACAAAAGGCGATCACCCAGTCTGGAAAACGTGCGATCGCCCTTTGAACCTTTACAGGAGTCTATATTATGACTTATGCGACGGATGCTTTTCAAGTTTCCTCAAGCGTTCGCGAAGCGTGGGCTTTGCCCAATCGCCCCAAATCGCTCCAAAGTCTAAACGACATCAGGGCAGTAGAAATATGCTTCGAGGAACATGAGATTTATGTTGGGGATAGAGCGATCGCAAAAATTATCCTCACCGACGAAGATTTTGAAACCCAGCCTTGGGTTGTAATTATCAACGGCATCGAAATTCATCGGGGCAATACTTGGATGAAATGTTTTCATTACATAACCTGGCATTTTACCCAAGGAACGCTACCACAACAAGAAGAAGTAACCGCAGCAGAGAAAGAGTGTGCAGCCATACCAGTATTTATTCCCCAGCACAAATCTAAAAAGTTTGCGATCGCTGAAGCCCAATCTACGACCATCACCGCCACAAAATTAATTCAAAAAGTTTACGCCAAATGCGTTGAACTTCTTCAAGTTAGCATCCAGTATTTATTCCTGCTGTTGAGAACGCTAGAAAAATTTCTGAGGAAGAAGCGCATTATAAATTGAAGTTGAAAGGGGTTGCATTATCTACCATCAAAATAAACTTGTAACCCCTCAACACATAAATATTTCCACATGATTTTTTGGAGAAACAAGCATGAATTCCGAAATTAAGTTGGGTCTTTGTAATCCGCCAGAGCCAATATATTTATACGTCAAAAATGGCGAAGTAAGTGGCGAATCATTTTTGTGGTATCAATACGATGTCAATAATAACCAAACAATTCCCGTCCAACAAAGGGGTTTAACTGGTTACTTACAAAGCTTGAAATTGACCAGTAAAGAGTTCAGAGGCAAAGATAATTTAAAACTAGATATAGTCATTTCTGCCGATGAAATTTATGTGATTAGAACTGGAATAGAAACCAACTTCGCCAAAACTTTTCTCCTCGCAGCATCGCAAATTTACGACTTTTCTAAACCTCTAATTATTGCTGCAACTCCCGGCGAGGAGAATGTAGTTTTTTGCAGACTTTATGATGCAATAACTAAAACTAGGATTCGTCGTGAGTGGGATAGAAATGCTGATTGGGCGGGAATAATTAGCAATATTCAATCCCGATTAGCTGAGATGACAGAAGGTAATTTTTCCGCAATCCCAAATTCTACAAATTATAACAATCATCAAAATGCAATCAACC
>NZ_JAYGHN010000031.1:0-72395 GCF_034931845.1 Calothrix sp. UHCC 0171 | reverse complement strand
TGTTGACTGTGCGTTCGCTTATTTTTAAACTCCAAATTGAATTAAAGCCTTAATTCAAAGGGGAAAGGGCTATTTTTAAGTAAGCAGCCAATATAAAGTAATATTTGTTACTTTTGTATTAAGCTTCCAGAAGCATCTATTTAAGACGTAGAGGGGTATAAACCATAAAAATGGCTAAAACCTTGTTTGAGCTAAAAATGCTTGAATTGCTTGTGGAGACTAGATTATAAGCCCTGTAAGGGTTAATTAAATTTTCGGGTCAAAAATGAGCGAACGCCGAGTGTTGACATTGCATTTCAATTTATTTTTGAGTGTATTTTTGGCATCCCAAAGTGATTCTCCTTCATGAGACGATTCGCAATCGCCATTTTCAATTAATAGCAATATTCGATATAAATCTAAATTTGATGCAAATCTAAAACGCTATTTCCTGTTGTTGATGGCTGGGATAAGAAGCTTTCAAATCATTAATAAATTGAGCGATCGCCCCAATCCCAGTACAAAGCATCCCACTAGCAGCACGATACCCGCGACTGCTCCAACCTTGCCAACCAAACCTTTCTCCAATCTCCCCAAACTCAGCCACAACAGCATCTGATTCTCGATTGTTACTCATTTGCAGTTGAACAAGTTCTTTCTCTTTTTGGGACAGTACACCATTTAAGCGATCGACTTCCCGCATCAAAGGCTCGATCGTTTTCTCAAGTTCTTTATTGACAACCCTTGCAGCCTGTTTGTTGAGGGTATTTTCCCAATTATCTGTCCGCGAATTGGAATATTCGAGAGCTTTTTCTAATTCCGCGACTCGTTGTTCGAGTTGTTGATTTTTGGTTTGCAATACTTTAAGCGATCGCACCTCTTCTTCTTTGGCTACTAATTGTGCTGATAAATCTTGGTTTTTTAGTGCGATCGCGCGTGAATATTCCTGTGCAGCTTGGATTTCCCGTTTTGCCGCTTGCAGTGCTGCATCTCTAATTTCGATAAATCTTCCCTGTTCTAACTCAGCTTTTTCGCGGTTATACTGAGCGATCGCATCTGCAATTTTCTGCTCAACTTCGACTGCGGTAAACAATTCCTGGGAATTTGCCTTTCTTGCTGGCTGTTGGGCTTCCGGCTGGATTTGGTGGGGTTTGAGCAAGTGTTTGACTTCCATCCCTTGGGAGACTGTGTGGTCAAGCAATACCCAAAATTCCCCCTCTCGTTTGGACATGATTATTCCACTGTGTCCAGTCCAACCCGTATTATCTTCCTTGACGACAATCCGCATTCCTGGGGCTAATTCCGTAGTTGGCAAAGCTGGAGTTTGACTTACTTCTGTGCTTGGTACTTGTTTATTCCCTTTCTCCCTCGCTCTCTCACTCCCGCTTTCCTGCTTAACCTGTGCTGCTGTTTTCTTACCTGATCGCACCAATTCTTTTACTAAATCGTGGCTAACTTTGGTTAATTGTCGCAGTGCGGAAACGCTCCAATTTTGGACATTTTGACGGATTAGTCTTTGCGATCGCGCTGGTAATTTCTCAAACCAAGCATAAATCTCCATCGCAGAGGAGGCGATATAGCGTGATGCACCAAAATCAGGTGAAGCAAGCCATTCAGAAAATACTTTCTTTCCATTCGGGCAAAATGCAAGGCAGTCGAAGTAGAAATCTTGGAGCGATCGCCCTATCTCAATTAAGCCATCGAAGGTCTGGCGAACAAAGCCAAAGAAGTTGCCGAGGGTGGATTTAGCCTTGGTTTGCAAGTCGGGTTTGGCAAAGCGACCATAATCGAAAGTGTAGTCTAAGGCAAACGGTACATAAATGCTTTGAGTATTGTCGTCGAAGGCGATCGCGTTCATAATTGAAGTATGTCCCTTTTCATTTGGGCGAAACCAAACCCTCCGTGTTGATTACCAGTCTGAGCGGGGGGTTTTGGCTTTGAGTAAATTTATCTAAAATTATAACCTATACGTGATACTAATAAGTTACTGTTTAAAATTATTTACCTGGGTAGGAATAATTTGTTGAATTTGCCAAAGGATATCTACAGAGCGCAAGTAAAGCCTCACCAATTGGGGAATCTCGCTAGGTGTTGACAACCAGTTATTACAAGTTGTTTCACCATAGCCAGTCAGTTCAGCCAAGAGTTTGCAAGACTCTTTTCTATACCCATATTCCCCAGGATTCTTACTCCGTTTTATGGGAATCCATTTTTCACAAAACTCCGACGGTTCTAAAGGCTCAAACATTAATATCGTTACTTTTTTAGTCCATCACCTCCAGCCGACTTTAATTTATACGACAAACTGTAAGTATTGACTTATAGTTTTTGGCATTGATTGTCAGGAGAGGATGAAGGTGTCAGCAAGACAATTATCCTCAATTCTCCAAACCAAAAATACGCATACAAGTATTTAAATCCTATAAATATTATATCAATTTAAGGGAATAGGGGAATAGGGGAATAGGGGAATAGTGATTCAATTCCCTCGATACCGTGTCAAAATAAATGACATGGCAAAAAGCGAAGATACAGTTAAATTAATAATTGGCAAAGAGTTAAAAATCCGTTTCAAATCCCTCTGTGTCCAAACTGAGACGGATATGAGTGCTGTCGCTAAAGATTTAATTGCAGTATGGTGTTTAGAACAAGAGAAAAAGCTCGTAACTGAGAAAAAAAAGGGTTAAAGCAGTGGTGATCGCGGTTGATAGTTCTTCTTTAGTTATCAACTCTTTTTCTCTACTGTTGGTTGGAGAATACTCAGCTTGCGACGAGATAAAAACCCTCATCCCAGAAAAGAGCGATCGCGGGATAGTTAGCTAGCTTGGCATATCGATGGAGCGGTTTATTGTGTGAAAACTTCTTAATCACACTTGGTTTTTCTCATTACCCCAAGAAATTCTACCCAATATCTTCAACTTTTCTGGAACCTGTAGCAGTGCAGGTGTATTCATTATCAGACAAATGACTATAACAAACTTGTATAACAAAACTTTGGGGACTTACCCCAACTCAAACCCGGTCGTGATGGCTGGGTTTTTGCGTTTTCCTAGAAGCATAACTGTAAATTAACGTGAGTTCGATGAGTTATAAAGCCTGAAACTCTTATCCAGTATTATGTGTGATAACCAAGAGTTTCTAAAAACTCTGAGTTTATTGAGAATCGAATCAGTAACCCTTGAATTTGCGAATTATTGACTTGGTTCTCAACTAATGATTGAGGTAGTCTTTGAGCCTTAGTGTCCAAAACCATTGATTCACAAGCTTTATAGCGTTTTAAATCCGTCGAACTCACGTTAAATTAAAAATGCGATATTCCCCCAGGTACTATCACCAAGACATAATGACAACAATCGACTGTATCGTTAGTACTGCATTTGCAGCGTATCTTCTTATAGAATTTTGTTAAGACTTTCTTTATCGGTAAAAACATAACAACTTTGTAGTATCCAGCGAGTCGCAATAAAGACACTCAACCCGATTAAAGTTGTGCTTTTGGGCAATAGAGTATAAAGTTTCCTGTGTTTCAGGAAAATCGCTCGACCAAATATGGCTTTCAACCATCGAATATTCTTGAGGAGTAAGCAAAAACCAGTTTTTTTGTACTTCTTCTAAATAACGTTTAATATACCATTCTCGGTCTTCTTCTTGTTTGCGGAAAATATCAATGAGGATAAAAACACCGTCAGTAGACAAGAGATTCAACAACTGACCAATTATATAGTCCTTTTCCTCAGTACTCAAATGATGGAGAGCAAAAGAAATCAGAATGGCATCAAAGGTATCCTGTCTATTTTTCACTAGTTCCGGAACCAATTGGGAGAAATCGCCTTCAGTAAAGACTTGAGAGCATTTAATCTTTGCCATATTAGAAGCGGCAATCTCTAGGGCTAGTTTAGAAAGGTCTATGCCTTTGTAAGATAATACGAATGTATTTAATAAAGCGGTTGTAGTGAAGCTGGCATCGCCACAACCTAATTCAAGTATTGTAAAAGGCTTTTGAAAGTAATCGACCAGTAATTCATGGAGGGCATTATAAATTTCGCGGTGTCCCATATAATTGCTGTTTAATATTTTTTGATAAGTTGCCCACTGATTGTTAAACAATTCGTTGGAACGAGGGGATATGCTTTTGGACTCTTCTGAACGAACCATGCCGTTCCTAAAATAACTACATCCTAATAATAACTAGGAGGGATGCATTTTTACCCACATTTTTGATCAGTTTTCGGGGTAAAACGAATCGACGAACATTACTTACTCATGAGGTTGTAGGGGTTTGAGGATTGTAATACTAGTATAGGTGTGGATTGATAAACTTTTGACTACATGATGCGATCGCAAATCAGCAATTAATGAATCAAACCCAGAGTAAACGCATCTAAATAGCCACAATATATGCAAAAAAAGCTTTTCAAATGAGAAAAATAGGAATTTGGTATCTGAAGATATCTAAATAATAAAAAATGGTGTAACTTCCAAGATTAACCCTATAAAGATGTGAGTATTTATCATTAATTACAATTGCATCAGTAGAAGCAAACCAGAAGCGATCGCAACCCATAAAATTCACAAATATCTCTGCAAACATAGTAAATTATTGATGGCTAACGCCAACCATGTGGGTGAAGTCAATGGAACCAGCCTATGAACACTATAAATATCACATTCACTCACCCATTTACCAAAGCTCCCAAATATACTTTTGGTGAACAAGTTGCAATTAAAAGTAACTGCGATCGCAAACAATGGGCGACAGGTCAAGTTACTGGATTACGATTAGATTATGACTCCACAAATAACTGGAACTACACAGTTGTTTTGGATTATCCACAAGGATTTTGCGAAGAATGTACCGAAGAAGATTTAGCAGGAGTTGACGAATTGGTTTGCTCAAAACTGTAGAAAAAGTCAATAAATTCCAACTGTTAATTCATAATAAATAAAAATTTCTTAACTGCTGGTATTTATTATCAGCAGTTTTATTTTACGGCTCACGCCTTTTGAAGGGTGAAGTTTGTAAAATCAACGAATCAAATATGAAAACACCGCAACAAATAAGCAGTGAGCTTAAGCAATTTACTGGTTCGACAGTTCTCTACAAACACTGGCTTGGCTTCAAATATACTGAAGGAATTAAATATCTAGCAGATGAAACCAATTGTTATTGGTTACTCGATGCAATATTCTCCCATCAAACAAAACAATTCCTCTCCAATCCCAACTTACGAGAATTCCAAATTTGGCATTTACGAGTTGAGAATAATTCTGGAATCTTGACTTGCGAATGGGATACGAATCAAGAAGTATTACGCCAAGAAATCGAATACACAGATTTTCCACTTGATCGCATCAAGCTTTACCTAGCCGAAGAAGTTCTCATCCTCCCAAGCGAATACTAATCTACATGAAATTGATAATTATTGGGAGAAAATTATGGTGCAAGCAATTAGCAACGAGCAAACATTTGTCAGTAATCTCGAACAATTTATAACCAAGGCTGACAGATTTATTAAAACTTACTATTCGGGTATTAGCGAAGAAAACCACGTGCGAGATATAATCCAGGATTTGCAAAATCTGATGTTGGATACAGATTTACGCCAACTCGAAATTGATTATCAATATTGTCGAGAAAGAGCGGATTTATTTGCAGATTGTGATGACAATGCCTGGTTTTGAAAAGGCTAACGCCTAGAGCAAAATGAAGAATTAAGTGAGATTATCATTATGGCTACACGCAAACAACAAACAACTAATATCCAAACCATAGATAACTCGATTTTGGGAGAGTATGCTATTAGCGATTATTCCGAACGTGTATATTCCAAAGTTTACTATTCCATTCGTTCTCTGTGTGGGTTAGTTGCCAAACGCAGCTTGAAAGAAACCTTTAGTTGGGATGAATTCAAAGAACGGTTTGCTAACGATTTCGGAAAGGTTGAAGAAAAGCGATTTACGCTCGAACAATTGCTCGAATATGCCAACCGTAAATTTGGTAAAACTCTAGAAGATTTGCTTGCCGAACATGATATATCCTGGCAACGCAGACGCGAATATATGGAGCGCGATCTCATAACAAATCAAACAGAAGTAATTACAGAAAATACCAACTACTAATTCCAAATCAATCAAATCCAAGAATCCTCCGGCATTTATCAATACTGGAGGATTTTGATTAGAGGTATATTTTCGCTTCAATTTATATGCTTTTAATCCCAATCCCCAGCAAAATAATTCATCTACTACGAATATGCTACGAAATGGTTATGTCGTCTGGGAAGGTGCATCTTTAATTGATGGCTCTCCCATCGTTTTGATATTAACCGGTTTTGTTAACCCTACGTCTAACCGCAAAACTGGAAGGCAAATTCAATCGTGGATTCTCTCACAAAACTATGTTCCAACATACGCTGCAAAACATGGTTTAGATCGGTCGATTTGTGGTGATTGTCCGCTAAAGTTGAGTAACACTGGTAGTTGCTACGTCAATCTTCTCACTCCCAATAATATTTATCGCTCCTATCTTGCTGGCAATTATCCTCAATTTAGTGAGAAAGAATTAGCACTTTTACAACACTATCGCTATCCCATTAGATTGGGTTCCTACGGCGACCCAACAGCAGTACCGTTAGAAGTCTGGGAACCGATTATTTTGGCATCGGATAAGCATACAGGATACACGCATCGGCATAAAAGTTGCGATCGCCGGTGGCAGAAATATCTCATGGCTTCTGTTGAAACCGAAGCTGATGCGAAACAATCGCAAAATTTAGGATGGAGAACTTTTAGAATTATCGCTCCTGATACACCATTGAGCGATAACGAAATACTTTGCCGACACACAGAAGATGACCGCGTGCAATGTAGTGCTTGTCTCCTGTGTGATGGGAAATCATCTAAACCGAATATTGCTGACAAAGCTCATGGATTGAATTGGAAAGTATCCGATTTTCTCAAATATCTGGAATCCAAATCAAATTCAATTTAGCCAGATAAGGCAGGAATGAAAGTATGTTAAATCGTTTCTGCCTTTTTCAATTATTAGCCTCATGGCAATAGTTATAAAAAAGCGATCGGGAGCGAACATTATGGCGGAAGTTTTGAGTACACCGCAATTTCAAGTACTAACTCATCAATATACTGGGGAGAAAATAGGAAGGATTTATTTTCCAGCTTTGTTTTTGACAGAGTTTCACGTGAATCTTGCCACCGGGGAGTATCCCCGTGGCAAAGTTCACACAAGTGTTACTCAATGGTTACAGCAGCAGAAAATAATGTTTGGGGAGGCAGATTTAAAACAATACGGAGATGGCTCATTTCGATTATATTTCCGAGTGAGTAATGCCTTGGAAGGAGAATATTTTCGATTAGTAAATTTTCTCATTGGCAAAAGCCGTTGTGAAAACAAGGAGAAATCTTGATGCAGTTAAAATATCGTTATTTTGTGAGTGATATTGGCATTACAAAAATACAACATCCCGAAATTCAACCCATTTACCCGCAAGTACAAGAATCGAAACTACAATGCAAGTTTTACAACAGCTTGGATATGCGGAAATAGAATACTGGAGTCCGTTGTTACCAACAGAGAATCCTGGAGAGGTTATGAGTATTTTGACACGTAATTTAGATTGAATCAGTCTATCTAGAAAGAACAAATAAGGCGAAAGTATATCTTTATTTAGAGATATTTTTTTTAATTAGCTATAAATGATTTTAAAAAATCTTAATTTTATTGTTTAACTGCTACTCTGTCTTTCGATCGGATAATATGCCTTGATGCTTTTCTTGATAGTTTTTAAGGATTTTCTCTAATCTACTCATTTGCTTAGTATTTTTTTCAGATTTAGCTAACATACTTCCCAAATAAGATGCATCAATCTTGACACCATTCACAGCCAAGATATCATTTGCTAATTCTTTCGACATCATCGGAATTAATATTTCCATATTCTTTCTGTAAACTTCTCCTTCCCATTGTTCCATCAGAAATGTTCTTGCCTCTTGGTTAACATAAATATCCTTCTTTTTTGTAATTAATACCATTGCCACATAGCCTCGATTTTCAGTGACGGCAAATACTAATTCTTCCTTATCTCTTTTCAACCCTTTGTACCAATAATCGATATGTTCTTCTAATTCAAATTCAAATAGTGCATATTCCATTTTTCCATTATCAAGTAAAGCTTGGCGTAGTAATTTTTCAATTTCTTTTATTTTCTTCATATTTCTTTGAAATGTAGAGTTAATATTTTATGGAATGGCTTAATTTATATTAGCTGACAAAATGCACAGAAAATTTTTAGGGAGTTCAGATTGAGAAATGTTATAGTACATAAATACTAAAATAGTTTTGATATTCCTGCGATCGCGGGTATCGATTTATAATATTTGCGCCACGAAACCAAGCGAAAATGTCCAGTTCATACCAAGTCAACCAGCAAGCAAATAACGCCACTCCCAAACAGGAATCGATTACGGGAGTAGTAGAACGTTTGACTTTCCATTCCGAGGAATCTGGTTATACGATCGCACGGTTACAGCGCCCAAGAGTATCAGAATTAACCACAATTGCTGGTAACTTTGCAGGTATTCAACCAGGGCAAACGCTACAACTAAATGGCTTTTGGCGTGAACACCCTCAATATGGCTTGCAGTTTCAAGTCACCAACTACAAGGAAACCAAACCCGCGACGATTACGGGTATTGAAAAGTATTTAGGTAGCGGCTTAATTAAAGGAGTTGGTCCGGTTACTGCCAAACGTATTGTCGCGCACTTCGGCTTGGAAACTTTGGATATCATTGAAAATCAAATTGATCGCCTAAACGAAGTAAGCGGTATCGCTAGAAAGCGAATCACACTGATAAAAAAGGCATGGGAAACCCAAAAAGCCATCAAAGAGGTGATGATATTTTTGCAGACTCATGGCGTATCAACGACTTATGCAGTCAAGATTTATAAAAATTATGGGGACAAGTCGATTGGAATCGTTACAAATAACCCTTATCAATTAGCAGTTGATATTTACGGGATTGGCTTTATCACCGCCGACCAAATCGCTCGTAATCTAGGTGTACCAGCAGATTCGGAATTTCGCTATCGTTCAGGACTCACCCACGTATTAAATGAAGCATCTGAGGACGGGCATTGTTATTTACCTCAACCCGAATTAGTCGAAAAAGCGTCCCAATGTCTCAAAACCAACGAGCATAAACCAACCGAAGAAGCGATCGCAGAAATTATTAAAACCATGTCCTACCAGGACGAATTAATTCGCGAATCTGCCCCCGACAAAACCTTGCTTTGCTATAACCCAGCATTTTTCAACACTGAGAATAACTTGGCATTACTCATCGGTCAGCGTTTGAAAAATCAGATAAGTCCCGATATAGAACGTGTTCGCACCTGGTTAACCAGATTTACCGAAAGTCGCAAAGTCGAACTTTCTCCCCAACAGCAGGAAGCTGTGGAAATGGCTGCATATTCCAAGGTTGCGGTGTTAACAGGTGGACCCGGAACAGGGAAAACCTTTAGTGTGCGGGCAATTGTGCAACTGTGGAAAGCGATGGGAAAAGCGATCGCACTGGCTGCACCAACGGGAAGGGCAGCACAACGGTTAACCGAGATGACGGGATTGGAAGCAAAAACCGTACATCGCTTACTGGAATTTGACCCTAAGAATATGGGGTTTAAGCGGGACATGAAAAATCCATTGCCCCAGAAGGCGATTATTGTTGATGAAGCAAGTATGTTGGATTTGTTTTTGGCATACAGTTTAATCAAAGCCGTGCCTGAAGACGGACAAATTCTGTTTGTGGGAGACATCGACCAATTACCATCGGTTGGACCGGGTAAAATATTGGCAGATTTGATAAATTCGGAAAAAGTACCCGTGGTGCGGTTAACGCAGATATTCCGGCAAGCCCAGACAAGTGCGATTATTCGCAATGCTCACCAAATCAACCTGGGGCATTATCCAAGTATGGAACCGATTTCCGATACTCCCAAATCCGATTGTTTGTGGCATGGTGGAGGACAACAACCGGAACACGGGGTACAAGCGATCGCTGAGTTGATTACAGACTTCGTTCCTAAGTTAGGCTTTAATCCTGCAACTGATATACAAGTTTTAGCACCGATGACGAGGGGATTGGTGGGGACGCGCAATTTAAACAACGTGTTGCAGCAATTGATTAATCCTCCAAGTTCGGAGAAAGTCGAAGTGACCAGAGGTGGAGTGATTTTTCGGGTGGGCGATCGTGTGATTCAATTAACCAACGATTACAACCGCGAGGTCTTTAACGGAGATGTGGGATTTATTACCAAAATTGATACGGAGGAGCAGGAAGTTATCGTTCAGTATCAGGATAGGGACGTGACCTACGATTACGCGGATTTGAATGAGTTGGCTTTAGCTTGGAGTGTCACAATCCACAAATCTCAGGGTTCGGAATATCCGGTGGTAATTATGCCGATTTATACCCAGCATTTCATGCTTCTGTCGCGGAATTTGATTTACACAGGGTTAACTCGTGCGAAGAGATTGGCGATAATTGTAGGTTCCAAAAAGGCGATCGGTATGGCTGTAAGGTCGGTTAACCAGAAGGAGCGGTATACCCAATTGCAAGAAAGATTGGCTCAAATTTCTGCGATCGCTTGAATTTCTACAAAGTTCTCACGCTGACAACATGGGGAGGTGTAGAATCGGGAGGGTAAATAACATCAACCTGTACTTGACGATTGCTATTGGCAGGCATTTTTAACTTGACCAACGGTTCTAAAATTTGGCCTGTGCGATGCCACAAATGTACATAGCGAATTATTTGCTTGCCCCTATCATCCACATACTTGACCCTCACGGTGCCTCGGAAAAAGGGAAAATCTAATGATGGTTTGCGAAAACGGATTCCACCTCGGGATAACTTATCTTCCTTCAGGGGTGTTTCCAAGGTGACGCTCACGGTTTGAGTTTGTTTGGAGCTATTTTGCAAAGGTAAAGTCAATTCATACTCGATCCCATAATTGCCGTGAGCTTCGTATGCTGTATCGGCATAGCGGACTAACATTTTGGCTGTCTGGTTTTGCTCGGTTCCTAACCTACCACCGCGTAGAGTTACCAATCCATAAGAAATAGCCCTCCCCGGTTGGGGAATCTTTAATTGGGGTTTAGTGCCTCCGAGATTATCTGCCAGTACCGCTTGCCATTGGGAACCTTGGGAAACACCCGCGACACGACCATAAATTAACTGACCACCCACAGCATCGGGAGGTGTGGGTATTTTATCGCGAGGTCCGGCAAAATTACCGTTGTTGAGCAATGCTTGCCATTCACCCAAATTTGGTTGGCGCTCGCGATTGTCTGGATTTTTCTTGGCAAACATTGCCAAACTCGCAATGTATATTTTCCCGCTACTTTCCAATCGGAAAAAACTCGAGCGACCATTTACGGGTTTTTCCAAACCGCGCACGGGAATGGGATGATTCAGCAACATACGGGTTTGTCCCGGGGCAATTACCAATTTTGCGGGGAAATCAGGTTGACGCACACCTCGTAAAACATCCGCAACTGCTCTGGCTCCGGGTCCCGAAAAGGCTTTACCATCATCATTCTCAATATAGGGCGGCAATGTCACAAATGGCGCTTCCGTCATCAAATAGCTTGCCCCTTGGAGCAGATTCACCGTCACAGATTTTCTACCTGGGTTGTGCAACATCACCCCGATATATAGGGTTTGCAAGTCCTTGGGAGTGTGGGTGTAGTGATGGGCAAATAGATCGAAACGTCCTTGAAATGGATAATTTAAGTGGGGTGAGGAGAATTTTTTGCCAGTGGGAGGAAATGTAGAGAGCAAAATTCCCTCATTTTTAATCCATTCAGGACTGTTGCTATTGAAAACAGGAATTGTATTTAGCTTACCGGGTAAAGCCCGTATTTCTCCCAGTTGGATAATTTCCTGCGGTGTTGGTTTTGGTGTTAGGTTCGCTGGTGCTTGGGCTGGGGTACGTAATCTTTGGTGAACTCCCAATCCCAACAGGGTTAAGCTGATTGGTAAAAATAGTGTTACTTGTGGTTTGAGCGATCGCATAAATCAAATTAGATTTGCTAGGAACAAAGCAGTTACTTTGTATAGAATAAGACTTTTGATGAAGATGCGGTTGCGCGAATTGCTCCCAACGCAACTAAATCACCCCTTTCTTTGGAAATTAATCGAACCTACAACAAAAATAAACCATATTCTTCCCCAGTTGGCTGAAACCCAATAGCTCGATATGCAGATTGGGCTGGAATATTATTGGGACTGGTAAATAACACTGCTCGCTTCACACCTTGCAAACGAGCATACACCAACGCTCCCGCAACCACAGATTTTGCGTAACCATTACCCCGTAATTCCGGAGGTGTCCAAACTCCCCCAATCTGGACGATATCGGGTAATCGAGCATTAAAGGTGCAGTAAGCGACGGGGGTTTGTCTGCGAACCAAGCAAAAATGCGACTTATCTGCTTGCCGTTTCTCCAAAGTTTGATGAGACTTGGCTCGTAATTCTGGAGTATCAAGTTGTCCCAGAGCCTCCACCTGATACGCGACACTCCACTCAGCCAGTAATTCTAATTCGCTGGGGATTGGAAAGCGACACTCCAAATTTCCAGTTACCAATGCCATCGGCACTGTTAGATTAGACAATTCCAAAGAAAACATGATTTCTCGTTCGGCAATCCGAAACTGTTGTCTCTCCAATCCCAATATTTTACTTGCATCCTCAACCTGTTTCGCAGGACCAGTAATTCCAAAAATACCTCGTTTTTCCAACTCCAAGCAACTCGTCACAACACTTTCCAAATGTGCGGGTGCTTGGAGAATTATCATGCCATTCCAATAATGAGCCGCAACCGCAACTATTTGCCCATCTGCGATCGCCGCAGCATATTTCCCCTGAAATGGTTGACCATTATTCTTCAACCCAACCGCACATAAGTTTGATCGCAAAAACATCGAGCTTGTCGCATGTTTGATGAGAAAAGCTTCGAGAATCGCTTCGTCACCGGATTGTAAAATATGAATTTCAGTCATTGAGGTATTGCTTTTATTTGAAACTATTCCGACTTTTTAACTTTGCCTCAAAGTTTGATTATAAAACGAATTAAAGCATTATCTCTAAATGAGTTTCTGTAAATTTAAGGAAATGTACAGTCAAAAATATAATCATCTGTTAGGGTAGAAAAAGAATAGATTTATCTGAGATTTTAGCTACACAAAAAATCGAAAACTATCCGAAAAAAGCTAATTAGTCACCTTGCAAATTGATTCAAAGTTCTTCCAAAAGATTTTCCGAATCAATAAGAATTATGGATTTTCTCATAAGTCCAATATTCACAAATTAGCTCGACTTATAAACCAGTCAAAATAATACTTTTTGCGGTCATTCGCAAAAACTCAATCGCCATACTCCCGTTTGGACAACATCGTCCAAAAGTTGCAATATCAATTATTTCAAGCAAAAAGTAACGAAATAATGTAGGAAATTGAGCAATGAGTAAACTTCTACATGATGGACGGCACTTGCTCTACTCAACAGAAGTAGCAGCAAAAATAGGTCGAAATGAAGCTATTTGTTTGCAGCAAATATATTACTGGATGAATGTAAATGGTGGAAAAATCGTTGATGGAATTAAATGGTTTTGGAAGACGTATCAACAATGGTCGGAAGAATTGCAATTATCCATAAGTACGGTTCGCAGAGTCATCAAAAAGCTCAAACAACTGGGGTTAATCGCTGTCGATCGACTTTCTGTAAAAACTTATTACCAAGCAAATTGGTACACGCTCCAAATTGAGACAGTGCAAGCACTTTTCCAAAATGAACATATCCATGCGATCGCATTGAACAATTCGACCTGTTCAAAATTGACAGATGATATCAAAGAGTACCCTTCAAAAGAAAACTCTCCTCAACAACACTTTGCTGATGTGGAAGAAAAAAAAGAAGTTGATGATGAGCTACCCCAGATTAATCACTACGTTCAAGGAATAGAATCAGTTAACTTGATCGGCTTTGAAGATAGTCATGAGGACAATTTTTCCGGGGGCGAAATCGAAGAAAACGAAATCGATACGACTTTGAATAAACCAGATCAAACAGAAATTAGGGAAGTATGCACTGAGTTGAAAAGATTGCGTATCAACCCAGACCCTTGTTTGGGGGTGATTAAGAAATATTGGGAGAATGTAGAGAGTGCGATCGCTCGTGTCAAAGAAGCAGTAAACGAGGGATGGTGTAACAATCCCACAGGCTTATTTATCAACAGTTGTAAAAGCGGCGAAAAGCCGAAAAATACAATAAATACAGACGTAAAAGCATGGTTTGAATGGGCTAGAAAAGAGCGTATAGTACTGGCAATGTCGGGAGGATTTGTTTATACACCAGACGGTAAAGCTGTAAAAATTAGCGAAATGATGCAGGAGCATCCAATTCCCAATTAATAGCGAAATTAGAATCGCAGTCGATCAAAGTTGCTCGGGCATTGAAGGAATTGGAAATATAAAAACTAGAACTTCTCTCGGCTTAGTGGTTCTTGGCTGTGCGATCACTCGGTGTTTCAATATTGACTTTGAGGCGTGCGATCGCTAATTGATTAAAAACAAACAAAAGCAAAACTCCTACACTGCAAAAATTTGACGGGTGATGTTGTGCAAAAAGTTGATACTAAAAGAATTTCGGGTATTTTGCTCAATGGCTAGATTAACGTTCCGCTTCACCCTCTGCTAGTAACTTGTCGGACTCAACCAGCCAATCCTATACGGTCGGTGTGTAAGCGGATTGTTATGCAGCGTATACTTCTACGACATTGAGCTTACCCTGAAACTACACCTAACTGCTGCATCATTGCAAAGGTATCGCCCTGCCCCCAATGCTCTACAATTTTCCCGTCTACAACCCGATCAATGTGAACGACTGAAAACTTGACCTGTTTGCCTGTGGGTGGAATGCCCATTAACTCTCCTTGATGCGTTCCCGTGAAGATACCACGAGTGACGACTTTATCAGCTTCAGCAATGACTTCTTCCAGAAGATGGCGACCATCTGGAAATGCAGAAAACATCATCGTTCCATACTGCATGAACTCATCATAGCCATTGAGAATGTCCGTTCCCATGCCACGCCCCACAATATTAGTAGACATCAATTCTCGTCCTCGCTCAACATCTTTTGAGTCAAAGACTTCATAGAATTTGAGAACAATTGCTTTGTTTTGCTCTAGCGACATAGTGTTCCTGTGCAACGGAAGTGTATTTCCAGTAACTTTACTGTGCAGAGCAATAACACGCATTGACTTGGGTTAAGTTGCCCTCTTTTCCTGCACCCTCCGTTTCAATCGGCTTAGAGATTCTGGTTCAATTCCTAAATGCGATGCGATGTAGTGCTGTGGAATCCGTTGCAAAAGTTTGGGGTCGCTTTTCAGGAAATTGAGATAACGCTGCTCAGGGGAATCCCGATAAAGAGAAAGTAGGCGATCGCGCAACTGGAAAGCCAAATCTTCCACCACAAGCCTTAGCAATTTCTGACCATCTGGCATGGTTTCCAGAATTTCGATGACCTGCAAATTTAAGATGAGTACCTCTGAGTCTTCGATCGCCTGACAGGAAAAATAAGCAGGGGTTTGCCGTCGAAAACTTTCATAATCTCCTAGAGTAGAATGCTCAGGATGAAAAAATAAGGTCAGTTCTTTGCCGTCTTTAAGAAAAAAGCTCCTCAAGCAACCGCTTACTGTCAACCCAACGAAATGACAGATATCACCTTCTCGAAATAGAAAGTCTCCTTTCAGCACCCGCTTCAACTCAAGCAGAGGTTCAATCAGTGCCGCGTCAACTCGGCTTTGTGGAAAAAGCTGCTGGATGAATGAGTGTAGCAGTTGATACATTTAAAGTTTGACCTGAGTTTTCGTCGCTAGTCTGCTTCTTATTTTCCCACGACTATCTCAGAGTTTACTTGGTACTGATTGTCTCATCGATAACTTTCAAACTGCTGCACTCACTCATAATTTAAGCCGCATAACTACTTATTGTACGGAAAAATTCCGTATAACCTTTTTTTATCCCGATATATCAACCACTACAAGTAGCTTCTTTCGTAATTATACGGACAACTTCTTTTTTAAACCCCTGTTTCGGATGTTATACCGAATTTTGATCTATAATTACCCTTCACGGGAGGAACCAATGAAAAATCCTGATCGAACAGTCGTAAAAATGAAAGCGATCGCCCAGTATGAATATGGTTCTCCCGATGTGTTGAAAATGGACGAGGTAGATCGACCAGTTGTATCTGATAACACCGTACTAGTTAAAGTTCATGGTGCTGCCGTCCATGCTGGAGATTGGCATTTGATGCGGGGTCAACCGTTTTTTATTCACTTTATTTATGGAGGGTTACGCAAGCCTCAAACTAAAATCCTGGGTTGCGACGTTGCGGGGGAAGTGGTAGCTGTGGGGAAGAATGTGACCCAGTTTCAGGCGGGAGATTTGGTGTTTGGTGATGTCTCGGAATCGGGTTTTGGTGCCTTTGCCGAATATGTCTGCGCTCCCGAAACAGCGATCGCGCTCAAGCCAAATAATTTGAGTTTTGAAGAGGCTGCAACAGTTCCCGTTTCTGCGGTGACAGCACTCCAAGGACTGCGAGATGTGGGACAAATTCAGCCAGGACAAAAGGTATTGATAAATGGGGCTTCCGGTGGGGTGGGGTCGTTTGCAGTTCAGATTGCCAAGGCTTTTGGGGCTGAGGTGACAGGTGTATGCAGTGCGAACAAAGTCAAAATGGTGAAGTCGCTTGGAGCGGATCGCGTTTGCACTCGTGCGGAGATGAAATCCCAATTAAAACAGCACTATTACAATTTGATACTCGATAATGCTGCCTACAATTCACCGTTCGATTATTTCCCGTTCTTGAAAACTCCAGGTACTCTGGTTGTAGTCGGTGGTTCGATGACGCGATTATTTCAAGCCATGTTTCTCGATTTGGTTACTTCTAAAATCGGTGATCGCAAAATCAAGTTTCTGGCTTGCAAACCCAACCAACAAGATTTAATTGTCTTAAAAGACGCGATCGAGGCTGGAAAAATCCGTCCCTATGTTGATCGGGTTTATCCTTTGAGCGAAGTTCCAGTAGCAATCCACCATTTGGAACAGCGTCAAGTACGGGGGAAAGTCGCAATTAGTATTTATGGGTAACTTTGCAATTAATGCGTCTCATTTCCCCTCAAAAGTACAGTAAAACTTCACTGTCTCCGATAGGCAAATTTTGCCGTTCGGTAGGCAATATCTAACTACAAGTTATTGATCGATTTGTAAATCTCGGGTGGTTTTTGATATTACAGATAAATTCTGTCGATCAAACCTTGCTGTTTCGGGAATGTAGGTAGCGATTCCTTTTCCCCGACTAGCAACAAATTCAATCACTCCAATTGTTTCTGCTGTTTTAATACCCAGAATAATATCTGACGGTTTCGTCAATAATTTCATCCCTTCTTTCGGTGACTTTGCACCAACAAACTCAACCTCAATATCCTTCCGCTCTCCTCCAATTTGCTGCAATTTTTCCTGTATCTGTGGTGTGGGATTTGGAGAAATATCAACAAACCGTATTTTATCGAAACCATTTTCTACAGCACGAGCGATCGTACGTTCAACCATATGCTGCAAAACTTGCTCTGTTCTGGCTTGATATTTTGCTTCCACAACCCCGGTAATAATTGCCACAGTCGCAACATTCGATGATTCAGACTCGGGAAATTTAACGCTATCTGGGTCGATGGTAATATCCACATAACTGGGAGGAGCCTTGTTAACAGTCCCCGTAATTGTTAATCCCTGGATTATTCTCCCTTTAACAGCAAGTTGTTGATTGAGGAAATCGACGGATTTTTTGCTTAAAACTCCCAAAACTTGATTTCCAATTTTTGCAAGAACAACTGGTGTTTTTTGGGAGTTGAGTTGTTGCAGGTCTAAAGTAATACTCGCTTGCTCGCCTTGCCAATTGCAATTAGCGAAAGCGTATCGGTTAATTTGGTCAATTTGTATTTTGTTTTCGGGATTTTTTAAACTGGTGACAATCACACAGGTGCTGGGGGAAGAAGTAATACTCGCAATAGCTTCGTATCCAGGGAGTAAGTGGGGCGATCGCGCATCAACAATTCCCAATTTTTTCCCTTCCACTATCACCCAACGAGCGGTTTTCTCTGGTTCGCGAGGGTTAGCAGCATCCTCAAACCTAATCGCAACTTTTTCCCCAGCGAAATTTCTACCAGCACACTCATTAAACTGGGTTCCAATTACCCGCATCTCGGTAAATTGAAGGTTTTTGAGTTGGGCGATCGCTTCTTCACAGAAAACAGCAAACGCAACCCCCGCTCTTTTCAAACCAGAATAATTTTTACTCTCCCCAGTATGGCTAACATCATGAATTGCAGCTGCAAGTTGCGCTTTCTCCTCGATGGGTATTTCCTCGCGGATTGATTCAACAAATTCCCTGGTTTGCTGTTTCAAAGCATCAATCATCCCATCGCTAATTCCAAAATGAAACTCGACTTTCCCCTGCTGCATCGACATTCCCGGTTTAATATTATGTTCCTTAACAGAGTCGCTGCTAACTGTACCAATTGGAATATTTTTAACTTTTGTACCATCCTTAAATTGGGCAACTGCGAATAGGGTGTGGGGTATTTGTGGTATTGGCTGTCTTGCTTCTATGCGGATATCTAAGTATTGCGTTCGCCAAAAATTAGAATTTCTCGCCGCCGCAAATTTTATTAAATTAGTAATTTTTAATTGTTTTCCACTTGCTGAGGAAGTAATCGTTAAATATGGTCCTGGTTCAACCTTTTGTTGTTCCTCTAGTTGAATGCGTTCCCGAACCTGAGAATTATATTTATCTTTGATTTCTTGAGCGAATTGCCTTTGCTCCGAACTAAATCCAATGTCAGGATAAAGTTTTCTAAATTGTTCGATCGGTCTAGCCGAAATTTGATGTTGCTCAAATATTTCGTTCGTTTGCCGAATCATTAAATCGATGGGACTGTAGCCATTACTTTTCATCCCTCGATTGGTAAAAGCTTCGGGATTTTTCTTATCATATAACCATTCAAGTTCTTTATAATTGGTAATTGCTTGGCAATATTTAAGAATTTCATCATCGGGACGTAGGGCACTTTTTGCACCATCTGCTGCTACTTGTAGTTCATTACCAAGAAAGGCTACGCAATCTTTTAATATGGCTTTGACTTTATGTAATTTTTGCTCGACTTGTGCTGGATAACTTGAATTTAGGTTGATAGAGATAACTTGTTTAATTTCTTCCAACATCTGCTCTGGAATTTGTAATTTTCCTTGTTGCTGTTTCTGTAATATCCGATAGAAATGCTGGGATATCTGTTTCAAATAATCAAGTTTACCCAATTTCGGCATTGCACAAATTTCACATTGCAAGGCTACATTTTTCTGGATTTCGTTGGCTATAATGCCAATTTTATTCTCCATCGCCGAGATAGCTATCTGCTCGAAACTACCTTGATAAGCCACCTTTTCCTTCTTGATAATGTCGGGATAGCGATTTTCTGGTAAATTCCGCTCTTTTACTTCCAAAGCCAGATGGGGAAATTTCCGACTGGGAGCAAAAGCCAATAAATCTCCATCAAAATCGCATTGCATGTTATCCATAGCAGTTTTGGGATGAATATAAACACAGCCATCCAATATTTCTGGAAGATATTTATTTCTCAAAGTAATTACCCCATTGCAATTAATCAATGGGGAGCGGGTAACAATGATTTCTTCCCCTTCTTTTAAAAAAGGAATACTAATTTCATCGTGCTGCAAATCCAAACTTGGTTGTGCTAAACCGGAAGTAAATTTAATCGATCGACCCGTGGCAATTTCTACCCATTGTTTTCTCGCAAAATCCTGGAGTTCGACAACAATTTTGGGATGTTCTAGTAACTGACAGTAATTATCTAAATCAGCTTTTACTAGCGAATACAGCAATAAATCTTTCTGAGATGCTGCTAAATTATCACTGTTTTGAGCCTCTTCAATCTCTCCACCAGAATCTAAATTATCGAAAACAACACATTTATCAATGTCTGCTTGTAAATTCGGCTCAATTTCTTGGTTTTTTGCTAGTACAGCTTTGCGTCGTTCGTAGGTTTCTATATATCGCTGGGCTAATTTTCTAATATCTTTTTGGTCGCTAGCTAATTGTTCGGCTTGCTGTTTAATTATGGGTAAGATTTCATTGTTTACGGATGAAGGATAATTTACTAAAATCTGGGTTCCCAAACTATGTTCTCGATACAAAGCCAATGCTTTTACACCTAATCCAATTGAGAGCAAATATTCCCCAGGTTTTATTGCATCATCTCCCTTCCTGCCTTTAAAAGATGACGTTGCCAAAACTAAATCGTAGCCAAATCTGGAGCGTAAAGTGCCATCTCGAACCTTGCCACCCATACGAAAACTTGATTCCCCAAGCCGTTCGAGTTGTGCGGGAGCAAGTGTACCCTTAGCAATCCGCATAACCCGACTTTCAGCTTGGGGTTTAATACCAAGTCGGAACTGAAATGCACGCTCATCTATATTATTGGAAAGTGCGAAATTGCGATCAATTAATCCCTTGCAATCACCAACTAATTTTCTCGCATCCGCATTGGCAATGATACCTCCATTCTCCCCCGTCACATCATCAATAACCAAAATTCTGACATTGTTTAATTCGTGAAAACTACGACAAGGTGTAAAAGGTAAGGGATAAGCTGCACCATCAGAGCGATTGGGGTAAAGCTTTTCGCGAATAGTCGAATCGCTAGCAAAAAACATCCTTTTCCCTGCACTAAATTGTAGAGTTTTCCCGTTGTATTCCTGTAAATCTTCGGGAATGGTTGCTTCTGGATAGGCAGTGCCAATACTAAACTCCACACCAGGAAAGAGATATTCAGCCAAGGTATTTTCGAGTTTTTCTTCTATTCCCGTTTCCTGTTTGGTTTTGGTATCGAAGTGATTGAGTCGTAATACCATGATAAAGAGGCAGGAGTAAGAATTTTGATTTAGTTGGTTGAATATATATGGGCTATTCTGACTTCTGGATTCTGAATACTTTCTTGATTAGTAAAAAAGAACTACAATAAAGTTTGTTATCAAATGCCAAGGTGGAATTATGTCATCTGAATCCATAACAAAACCTCAGCCAACAACAAGCCGATACCAAGTCGTTTCATCGATGACTGTGGATGAACTTCTCAGCGAAGGTTATGCTAATTATGATGATTTTTATGACCCTTCAGAAGAAGAATGGAAAATAGAACTTGCCAAAATTGAACAAATGATTCGGGATAATCCTGTTGACTACTCGGAAGGTATTCCTTTTTGATTTAGGCAATTAGCAGATTTTATCATTCATCGATTTTTACCATCTTCTTCTGGTAATTTGGTTAATTCATCAATAGGAATTAAGTAGCTAAGTAAATCTAATTTGACCATATTGCCTTCGATTCTTTGGATTTGGAATGGTTGCCAGCACTGATATTGAGGTGGGCATTTTTTCCAAATCACCATATCATCGATTTTGAGTGCAATTTTCTTAATTTCATCTCCATCTATGTTCAGATATTGCTTTATTTTTTCCTGCTCCGATGATGGCAATGTATTCTGATTTTCTAAGTTAATTAAACCATTTGTTGTTGGCAAGTCAGATATGGCAGTGATATCGGAGATTAATGGTTGGGGATAATTAGCTTCTTCTGTGATAGCATCGGTTTTTGCTAAATTTTCAGTTTGCGAGCCATTTAGTCTCTGATTGTAATCTGTACATATTGTGGGCATCGCATTATGATGATTTCCCAAAATATCCAATCTTTCCGAAGTGGAATTAGCTGCAATTAAAGTATTTGACTCACAGATATTTTGAGCATTATCCCCATCGGTATTATCTTGCTCAGAACTTTTATTTACATCTTCTTTACTCACCTGATTTCCAACAACAACCAATCTCCCTTGTTTAACATCATTCCATAATGCGATCGCTTCTCGAATTAGGGTTTGGGGAAAAGTGCCATTTGCATCCATTTCTTGTTGGATAATGCCACCAGTTTGCATATCCTCTTCCATGATGTCGGGAATTCGACAGACAGGTTCACCGTCCTTACCTGTTTTCCAAATCGTTGGCTTATCTGGTTTTGGTTGCGTGGGGGTGCGGTGGGCTGAAATTAATTCACGCACTTTCTCTTGAGTAATATGACTGCAATTTTTCAAGCTTTCGATAACTTGGCTATATTTTTTAGCGTGTTTCGCCAACTCAAAAATCGTATGTGGCTCGACTTCTTTCAAATCATTGGCTGCAAAGTTGGAAAACGCAGTCGCAACCTTCAAATAGATTTTACTCTCCCGTAAACTCCAGCCAATGGTACTCAGTAAATTCTTATATTCTTGGTGTGAAAGTTCTTGCTTTTGGGATGCGATCGCAAATGCTTGCTCTAAAATCGAAGCAGTTGCATCAACCAAATTATCGAGCTTTGTGTAAGTTGTTGGATAGATTGTAGTGGCAACCATATACAATTTACCTTTCGTATTTTATTTTCGTTTATCCGGTGGAGTCACCCAAACAAGACAAAATCCTGACTTTGCTTTGCGATTGTATTGGGATAAAACCACACCTAGTCTTTGAACATCTTTAATACATTCCCTGTTATCCAAATACCCGCGATTCCAATTCATTAAGTCTCTGGCAAATTTCCCTTCGCTAGATACAGCCCATTTCATTGCCTCTAATTCATTCCATGTCAAGGTCTTAGCTTGAACTTTGGTATATCCCCCAGACAATATCCCATTTAACCAAGGAGGAATTGATACACCTGATATGAAACCAATCGCAAAGATGAAAAAGAAGACAACAGTTGCAGGAAAAACCGAATTAATAATGTTCCGACCTTCACGTAATAAAGATTCGTGAATTAGTTCTTGAACTGCGCGATTAATTGCAACCTTTTGACGTGCGATCGCAACTTGTTCAACTTGCTCTAAATTGTGTGCTAAATCTTTGTTCCAGGTTTGAAACAGCAATTGTAAAGTCTGCGGTGCATCCGACAACATGACTTCCAATTGTCCAGTCGCGACTAAAACAAGGAATAATGGGTCATCCTGGGATAATCCAGTTTTTGAAACAAAATCCCAAATCCGTCGTTTAAAATCTTCGCTCTTTCCCCTCAATGCTTCAGCCAACAAATCATCGGGGGTTTGAGGTGTACTCATTCAATTAAACCCGTTGTTGCGAAAGCAGTGTAAGCAAACTTGAGAAAATTCTTAACTCTTTGCTTTGATACAATCTTTAATTCGGGGCGCAAAATTGCATCTGTAAAGGTGACAGATAAACGGTCGATTGTATTGCGTTCCCAACAAGGGAATTTAGGGAAATCAACCACATAGAAGTTATATTTTTGAACCGCATCCAAAAATTCTGGCATTGTCTCGACATATTCCCAGTCATCGCATAAACCGTAATTTTTCACAAATACATGGGTAATATCATCGCCAAAATCATCTAAGGATTTGAGGAAAAAATTTACAGAATCAACTCCCCCTGTCGAAACAAACCATTTTGTAAAATTGATGGAATACTCTTCTCCTAAACTAACTAAATCATTGCGTTGAATCCAGTTAGTCACATTTCCATATACTTGGGCTGGTAAATTAACTAATACAGACTTGGTAAAGGCAAATTCAAATATTTTATCTGCCTCATAAGCTTGCTTTTCATCATCACTAAAGAACGCCATTTCTACGTTTGGGTAAATTTTATCAATATCCCGATTGCTAATATCTGCATCGACAATAACCATGTCATGGGCATTTGCTTGACAATATTCTATAAAGGCTCGGCAAATAAAAGATTTACCACATCCCCCTTTTTCCCCATCGATAATATGAATTGTCGTTGGTCGTTTGTACTTATTGTTTTTGAACGCGAGAAAGCTATTTTCCGACGTTTTAGGTAAAGACTCATGTTTTTGATCTATTGTGCTTACAGTTACTAATTTTTCCTCAACTAATACATTTCCATCAATTTCTTGCTGCCAATCTTCAATTTCCGTTTTTGTTGGGAATTCTTCTAATTCGATAGTTGGTTTTTCTTGTTGTTCAATAGACATGTTTTGAGTCTCCTCTAAATTCTCCTGACTTAAAGATTTAGTTATGCTTTTCTTCTTTCTCATCAGATTTATCTCTCAAATCGATTTATTCTTCAAATAAAAAATCACAAAAAATTGCTCAAACCACCATCATCGTAAACAGAATTATTCGAGCGGTAAGTGAAGCTATCCCGTAGGGAATCGCTATGTGTTGTATATATCCCGTAAGATTCTTCTAATCCTGCTAATTCGCTAATTTCTTGAGCTTGTCTCTTGAGTGATTGGATACAATTTCTCGCAAGGGGTTGAATCTTTTTCTTATCTCTCGAATTAGCAATAATGGCATGAGGCAACCAAAAAGAACGAATTGCAACAAGTATTATGTCGCTTTTTGCTCGAATTGGATTTGATTGGATATATCTCATCAGCCGAATATCGGCTTCTTTACATGGCTGATAACGCCAGCGAAAATCAATTTGTTCGTCCATGATTTAGTTTTTCCCAAAAGTACAAAAACACGCTGTAGACATCAGCCAATCGACTTCCCAAGCCAAAACTATCAATCTGTTGGGGAATATCCGCTCCAACTCCCCATAAGCAAGGTATTCCAGGGTAATGGGAATTTAATTCCCTTCTCACATAATCCGCAGTTCCACCGCAAAATAAGATTTCTGTAATTCCATTGCGGGAGATTACCTGGTCTAACCAACTTGTGAGTACAGCAGTATATTCACTCCTAGCAAACTTTACAGCCTGTTGAATTTGCATTAATTCCTGTTGTTTATTTGTCTTATTAATGCTTCTAATCAACTTTAAAAATGGAGTGCAAGCGATATCACTCCCAGCCGCAACTATCGCAGGAGCAAGTTGGGAAGCAGTTTGTCCGGAAGTTCTAGCTACAACTTTGTCTAACAATCGAATCATTCCCAAATCTGAAGTCTTTCCATCTGCGCTAATGATTCCCTTCTCTGCAATTAACACCGATGCATTTCTGTAACCCACCATGACAAATGCGATTATTTTTGTGTTGATGGTTTTCCCTTGTTGCTTTTGGTAAGCCAAATAAATCCCCGCACCTTCAGGTAAGCAATTAAATTCGGATAATTCCACACCCATTCTCCCCGTGGATGTGGTGAAGTCTGCGAGTGCAGTTTTGAGTTGTTGATGAAAACTCTCCTTGTTCTCAAATTCCCCCGGTGGTAACAAGCAGACTAACGCAACTCGAAATTTTGTACCCAATTTCAGTTTTTGCGATATCACCCAAATTGCAGCCAATGTTTTCGCTACTGCTCGCTCGTATTTGAGTTCCTTCAATCCCTCGTTGCCATAATACTTAGTTTTTGCCAAATAGCCGACAGCAAAGGTTTGACCCTGATAATTTATCCATGCAGCATTTTCTGGGTCTGTTGCTCCCAGGATTCCATCAATGCTCGAATCGGGAGAAATCTTGACCACCTCTGGTTCCATCAATAATGGCTTGAGAATCATCATCTCGAGGGTGGAATAAATTCCTTTAGTCGCACTCCCCCCAAAGTCCAGGGCCAAAATTAATTCCGGAGAATATTTATGTCTTCGTTGAGCCATTTTACCCATAATATTTGAGTGATAAAGATAGAGGAAATTTCAGGGAATTGAAGCTAAATCCAGGAAAAAGCAAGTTGATTATGTATATAACTTATCGAAGTTGTAGAGATTTCAAGTTTAAATTTCCTTGTTAATCCTTTTAATTATTTTGATGATGCAAATCCTTCTAACGTGGATGGTGCTTGAAGTAGAAGGTTTAGCGATCGCTGACGATAAATTTATCGGTAGCAGATTTTTACAAAAATCAAGAATCTACGTTCAAATTACGAATCTCAGTGATTTATTTAGTGATATTTAGTTGGTGAAAGTTGGTGAAACGCATTACACCTTTCTCTTGTAATTAAATCGAACAATCCAGATATGAGCGATAGATGAGTGAATATTCGGGATAGTTCTTTATTCTCGAATAATTGTTCTTGAAAGATGATTTTTTTGATAAGTTGAATTGATAAGTACAACATTTTTCTAGCCCCTTTTTGTTCGAGTCATTTCACAGGTAAAACACTTACTAACTTATTAACAAATAAGCAGGGTTAATTTCAATAGCCAACATGAGCTTGCACATCTGCCTAACGACAGAGCAAATTAGATGTTACAAATCATGCTCTTGACTTATTGGGTGTTATTGAGACTGTGTAGTATAAATCCTTTCAAATAAAGTATTTGACCTAGTGGACAAAATTGTTTTTACGTATTAATTCTAATATTTCAAAAAGCTATGTGTTTATTGTGTCTTTTGTTTATGTAGCTGTTTAAGTCTTTACACATAAGATGCTGATTTATAAAATACTATTTTTTCTTTCAGTGTAAAGATAGATTTATTGGGTATTTTTAGGTATTTTTGGAAATTGACTTTTTTTGACCATACCAATATGTAATAGTAACTAGCAAATTAATTATATTTTTCAATGATAAATTGCTAAAAAATTTCCTTTTCACCCATTATTAACTAGATGTAGTAACAGAATTTAAGGAGGCAATCCCATAAATAAATTTAGAAGGCAGTGCGGTGGACGGAGAGAAGTTGCGTGCGAGGATTCCCGGCATAAAGCAACTGACGTGGGCTTTAAACCCTGTGGCAGAGGAAAGTTTGTGTGGATGGAAACCGTCCACAAAGCTTTTCAAGATAGAGGGCAAAAATGTATTTTATTCCTTCTGCCCTCTGCCTTCTACCTTCTGCCTCCTGCCTTCTACCCCAAAATCACGATATTAGTCAAAAAAATCATGCCTTTTGCAGTTTGTCGAATCCAAAAAATCAAATCCTGGGGAGCATTGAGTCGTAGTCAATCTCACACACTCCGACTAGTTGATACACCGAATGCCAACCCGGAAATCAAAAATTTAGAAATAATTGGCAATATTACCAACCTTAATTTAGAAACTTTAGTGCGGGAAAAAATTGGCTCGCAGAAAATTCGCTCCGATGCAGTATTAGCAGTAGAAATGTTGTTGAGTGCGAGTCCAGAATATTTCCGTCCCGATGCACCACACAAAGGTGGAATTTACGAACAACAGCGTTTGAATAATTTTGTCGATGCAGTAGTTAAATGGTTAAAAAAGTCTTGGGGCGATCGCATTGTTCAAGCAGAGCTACATCTAGATGAAATGACACCCCATATCCATGCATATCTCGTACCGTTGGATGAGCGGGGCAAGCTCAATTGTAAAGCTCTGTTTGGAACAAGAGTAAAAATGTATGAGTTGCAGGATAGTTTTGCTGCTGCGGTTGCCCATTTGGGAATTATCCGTGGCGTGAAGGGAAGTGTGGCAACCCACGAGACAGTTAGGAAATATTATTCTGCCGTTAACCAAAGCTCCCACTTTCTCGACTGGGAAAATATGATTCCCCAATCAGAACCCCAAGAAAGCGGTGAAAGTTATAGACAAAGGCTAATCGAGCTATTGAATCCCCAGTTAGAGATAATCAACTGTCAACTTTCAGAGCGATCGCGCATCCTTCAAGAAAAAGCCGAATGGAAAGAAACTGCTGCCAGAAGCGAAGAATTGCGGCAGAAGCTGGAACTAGAGCTAGAGAGATTTAAAACCATCGATGTAAAACAAAATTTACCATTGGAAGCGATCGCTTATGAACTTGGAATTAGCCCTAACGATCAATTTTGTGGCGATGCGATTGATTTGGTAATACAGACAAATAATTGTAATTTCAATGATGCGGTGATTTGGTTGCGCGATCGCTTTGGTGAAATCCAGACTCTGCAAGCAGTTCGCAATCATACAATTTCCAAAGCCATCAATATTGTTAGGCAAACTTTGCCACAAGCATTTATTCCACCCATTGATTCCCCTTCCCGTTGGCAAGAATTAGAAAATTATTTGAGTCAACAATATTTAATTCCATCTCAACTTTCTCAAACCTTGCGACAAAGAGGTTTGATATATGCAGACGATGGGGGATATGGAGTATTTATCGCTCGAAATTTAGATGGAGAAACAACAGGGGCTTATTTATTAGTCGGGGAAAATAACAAGCGGTTTCAGATGTACCCAGGAAGCAGACGTTCGAGTGGTTGGTTTCATTTGAGCGTTGGAAGCGTTAATAAGTCACGACAAATTGCGATTTTAGTTTCTTCCCCCATCGATGCACTAAAAGCAATTTCCAAAAACGCACCCCACCAACAGCGAACAATTTATCTCGTTTGGGATGACAACCGCGCACCATTACCTTTGGAACTGCTCAAAAAAATTCCCAAAGTCGTCGTTGCAATTCCATCCGAACAAAGTTTTATCAAAGTCAAACAACTTCTACCCCAGGCAAGCAAACAATTTGTAATACCCTCACTCAATGCAGACCAATTGTCTGGAAGATGATAGCTTCAATGTGGCTTTTTCATATATTAGACATACTTACTTGCTTGATAATTGCTGTTTTGTAACTAGAAATTTGGGAATTTAACAAAATTCAGTATGCAAGGTTAATAAATTGACCACCCACTGATTCTTATTTTCAGATTCAAAGCCTCTTAAAATTGGTGAAAAGTAGTGACTATAGGAAAATCAAGAATATTAAGTTGGTTTTTACCTAGTCTTTCACGCTTAAATATAGACGTTTTTAGACAGCAACTAACAGCATATTTGCTGGAATAGAACCAATAAAATTCAAAGACTAGGCAAATTTATTCAGTATATACTTTTAAGCAATAGAACAATTAATGTAAATAATGTTTCTCGTAGTTACTTCAATTAATTTTACTTTATAGGAATAAATTAATCTTGCCTCATAGTGATTGTTAAGTAAATTGATTTTTAAGTTAGGATGAACTAGCTTAAAGCAATTTTAATATTTGTATAAAGTTTGTCTGCGGATTCGTTATCATTGCAGCGATTTTTGGGTGTCATCTATCACCTCATTTTTTCTAGTGTGTGTTCCCTATTGTTGACCTAAGTTTTCAGTTGGTGCTTTATGAAGCAATCAAAAAACATAAAAACCGACCCAAAACCCATTAGATATCCCAAAGTTACCTATTCCCATTGGCATTTTTCCGGCAATATTTGGAGGACTTACCAATTACCAGATGGACAAAAATTGATGAGCTATCGCCAAATGGCATTGTTAGTTGGTCGGTCGAAGAAAGCTGTGCAAAAATTTATTGAATCGCGTCGGCTAGAAACACATATTGTTCGAGTTGGAAATGGCAGATTAATGCGAGTTTATCCCCTCTCAGTCGCAGCAATCTACCTATCTACTCTTTTGAGACAAGGTCATTTGCAGAAGCATCACTTCAAAATGTCTTGTGATGATTGGTATTGCTTAATCCGAGAGTTATCCGATAGTGAATCCGAATCAAATCCTATTCTTAACTGTTATTTTTTTACTGGTAATTATCTGGTCGAATCTGGCGAATCACTTCAGGTTAGATTTGATGCAAATATCAAATTGCAGGTTTTAGTTTTGCACTCTGGAGAATATCGTATTGATTATCGCGAAGGACTCAGGTGTATAAACCGAAGTGCAGATTGGTTTATTCATGACTCACCCAAGAAGGCAAAATCTTTGGCGAATTTAAGACTTTCCAGAGATATAGTTGAGTGTCGAGTCAGAGTTAAACGAGAGTTTCAAAGTATGTATGCTCTGTCCCTGCAAGATTGGTTGTCAATATGGGGATATTTTGCTAAAAGGGGTAATCGAAAAGCGATCGCGCTTCTCAATGCTTGTGCGAGGGAAGGGATTGAAGCACTGATTGCTAGGGCTATTTCTGAAAATAAGTAGCAAATGTGAATAAATATCACCATCTTTTAGCCAAGGAAGCGATCAAGACTTTTGTATCCCAATCGATTTTTCGCGATCGCAAAGTGCTGCCGTCTGCGGCAGATCGCCTAACAAACTCAAGGTCTTTGATTCTGAAGGAACCAAATATCTTGTGTAGGTAAGCTTCGTGGAAATCAAAGCGCACCAAATTTATCCGAAGTGAGTATTATTACCGTCGCCAGTGTTGTGATGTGCTAGCTTCGCTATCTATCCTCTGTAAACCCTCAACTTTAAGCCGCTTGACAATAACTGCATCAAGTTCTATCATTCAACCATATGGTTGAATCAAATGTTGCCCTCGATCAAATTTTTGGTGCCCTCGCCGATGTGACACGACGAGACATTCTTAAACGGGTATGGAAAGCAGAGCATACTATCACCGAACTCGCGGAACCCTATGCCATGTCCTTGGCTGCGATCGCGAAGCACATTAGTATTTTGGAGAAAGCTGGACTCATTACCAAGCGTCGAATGGGCAAGAAGAAAATTATCCAGATTCAGCCAAAAACCATCAAAGTAGTCACCGCATATCTCAGCGAGTATGAAAAATTATTGAGTTCTCGCTTCAGTGCGTTGGAGAAACTACTAGAAGAGCAGTAACAACTGAGGAAAATAAGGATATGGCACATCTGAAGGTAACTGTCCCAGAAAATTCACAAAATATCTTGGGTATTGTCACAATCAATGCTCCCTTAAAAAGGGTGTTCGAGGCGTATGTAAAAGAGGAACTCTTCACAAAATGGTGGGGTCGTGGGAATCCGATGAAAGTGTATTACTTCGATTGTAAAGACGGTGGGGGTTGGCACGTTGCCGAGCAATCAGAAGATGGGAACGAGTATGAGTTTGCTGGCTGTTTTCATGAAGTCGCTAAGGATGAACGGATTGTGCAAACGTTTGAATTCTTGGGGATGCCGGAACGTGGGCATGTCATGTTGGAAAAAGCTGAGTTTGTAGCTATTGACGAACATACGACTGAGATTCGCACACATAGTACAGCAATGAGTCAAGATGATCGTGATGGTATGGTGGCAAGCGGCATGGAAGATGGTTGGCGACAGGGCGTTGAAGCTCTCGGCAAGCTTTTAGAACCGGATAATTAATTACAATTTTTTTCCCCAAAGGATCGATCTTGATTGGAGGTTGGCAATTCAAGAGAGTCAACTTAGCAGATATTTGAGCGTTAGCGAAGCTTACCGTCAGCGATCGCGTCGATAATTTCTTGTGGGGGTTTTTGTGCGATCGCTGCTAGTAAATTTATTGCTTTTGTTAATAGGCGATCGCTATCTTCAAAACTGTTTTGGCTAGGTAACACAAGCTGGATGGGATTACCTGCATCATCTTTGTCACCTTGGAATACCAATAAACGGGGATTAGGATGGTTTAATATTTGCCAACCATTTTTCTGGAGATAGCTAACGATATCATCGATTTGGAGAGAGTGGGTTTGTAATTCCTCTGTTGAAATTTGCTGCACCATCACCACTCTCCCGTTTTTACCTTCTCTATTAAACCTAACAATGATTCTGGAGTTAGCCGTTGTTGTCTAGGAATCCTAATTATAACACTTTGGCGATTGGTGGTTGGTTTACCGCTCATATATTCCCAATAACAACTTCCACGCAGACGCATTTCATCCTCGTCGTATGTTAGCCACTGGGATGAATCTGGAGGTAAGGCGAATAGAATGAGAATGCAAGGTACAGCCATGCGAAAATTGCGACGAATAACTAAATAGTTGTAAGTTTTAGCTTCTAAGTCGTAGGTGATAGTATTTTCGTCTCGTTGCCATTGGGTTGAAGCTTTTAATTGGAAACTCAGGGAAAAGCCTGATTCTACCCGTCGATTGTTGCGGATAGCTATTTCGTCAAAGTTACCATCTACCCCATAATCGTATTCGCGGATAGAAAGATTTAAGCCTGCATTAAGAAGCTACTGCTCGGATATAGGCTCGACTTAATGATTCAAGAATATGAGGTTCGGTTAACACAAAATTACAAAAACTCGGTGTAATTTTACATAATACCTGAAAAGGTTTTGGGTTAGCTTCACTTGTAAAGTCCACTAACCGAAAAAGCTTACAGTCAAAGTTATTCTGACAGCTTATTTAACATCTCGCAGAGTTCTTCCTTTTTCTGTTTGCTATGTTGAACGCTGGCTAAAGTTGTCAATACTCCACCTGATGCTGTGAGACTGGCTTCAGATACTTTGTTGAAATAAAAAAGCCCAACACCAAAGAGAGTCATTAAGGCAGATGCAGCAGTAATGCTTAATGCGAGGTTGTAGCTTTTACGTGTCATGTGCAATAATTCGCGGATGATTTCTTCTTTGATATCGCTGTTGTCGTCGTTATTTTGGGGTTTGAAAAAATTAAACAGCATAGTGACTCTCCGAAATTTTTGTATTGTTAGTTCGTGATATTGGTATCCTACTTACACGAAAAAATACGTACCAGGGCAAATGGGTTTTCCTTGTGTTGAGTGTTTGCCCTGTTGCTATGTAGTAATTTAGGGCAGATGGGGAAGTAAAGAAAATCTATCTGCCCTAGTTCGGGAAACAACTAATTCGCTATTGTTTATATACAAGTATCAATACTCAGCTACGGCAATGCGTGAATCTGATAAAGTGCGATCGAGTGAGGAAGGTAAAGCCAGACTCAAACAAGCTTATAAGGAAGCTAAGTTAACTCAAGAGGAGTTAGCACGGCAGGCAATAGTTGGGATTGATACCATTAAACGATTACTTGGTACTAAGGATTGTCCAAACGGGGTTGAACGACAAGCAGTTAAGAATATTGCCAAAGTTCTGAAAATTGAACCTACAGATATAGTTGACGCGAAAGACTGGTATCCTCAACAGCAGCTACCAGCAGAGTTTGAACGGCTAATTTACGAAAAAACACAGCTATTTTGTGGAAGAAAATTTGTATTTGATGCGATTGAGGATTTCTTACAAAATCACCCAAATGGCTATTTCACTATTATTGGTGATGCGGGGATGGGGAAAAGTGCCATTTCTGCAAAGTATGTATTAGATAACCCAGAAACAATTTGCTTTTTTAATATTCGTGCTGAGGGAACTAATCGTCCCGAATTATTTTTGAAGAAGATTCGCCAACAGTTAATTGCTCGTTTCCAGTTGCCAGATGTCGCTGATGCAGATTTATCAACTTTATTGACTAAAGCAAAGGAAAAATTATCCACTGGAGAACGATTAATTATTGTTGTGGATGCGCTAGATGAAGTTGAACAGGAAGGAACAGCAAATATATTATATTTACCAACGATTCTCCCCGACGGTGTTTATTTTATCCTCACCAGAAGACCCTATAATCAAAACGAGAAAAGGTTGAATCTTTCCCCAAGTATTGCCACTCAAGAGTTGGATTTGAGAGAGAAAATCCAAGAAAGTGTGCAGGATGTGAAGGAGTATATTTGGGAATTATTGAGCGATGGTAAATATCAGAAGGGTTTAGCTGAATGGATTCAAAAGCAAAATCATATTTCTCATCATGATTTTGTCGAGACAATCGCTGTTAAAAGTGAAAATAACTTTATGTATTTACGGTGTATTTTACCCGCGATTGCTGATGGTTATTATAATGATAAACCTTTGGATGAATTGCCTGTGGGTTTGCAAGGATATTATGAAAACCACTGGCATATTATGGGGATGACAGCTAAACCTTTACCGAAAAATAAAATCAAAATTGTTTATGTCATGTGTGCTTTGCGTAGTGCTGCTTCCCGTGAAGTGATTGCTAAATATTCTAAGCAGAATGCATTGACTGTGCAGGAAGTTCTGGATGGATGGGCACAATTTCTACAGAAACAGGAAAGTTATCAACGACCCCGTTATCGCTTTTATCACGAGAGTTTTCGAGATTTTTTGCATCGTCGCGATATTGTCCAAGCTGCGGGGGTGAATTTACCTGATATTAGCGCTGAAGTTGCCAATAATATGACAGAGGGGCTGATTTTATGAGTAACCTTCGTGCTTGGTTGGCAGAAAAATCATCGGAAGAAATTGAACATTTTCTAGGTGAAAGCCCGCGTTTATTGTTAGATGGTGGGTATATTCATAAATATTTTAATTTATTGAGTGATTATGATTTTATTGAAGCAAAAATTCATCATTGTAACTTTGGCATACAGACACTGATTGAAGATTATAACCTAATCGAGAATACCGAATATGCAAATCATCCAGAATACAATTTGGAAATAATAGAATCGCTCAAAATTATTTCCAATGCTTTATTTCGCTCTTTCCCCATAATCAGTGATGATAAAAGTCAAGTAGCTGGGCAATTATCAGGACGCTTGTGGTACTTTCAAAAGCAAAATTTAATCAACAAATTATTAGAGCAGATATCGCAAACTAATAAGACTTGCTCACGTTGCCTCACAGGTTCTCTCACACCTCCTGGAAATCCTTTAATTCGCACCCTTACCGGTCATAGTAGTTGGGTTCGTGCAATTGCACTCAGCAGCGATGGTAAATATGCAGTTTCTGGTTCCGATGATAAAACGGTAAAAATTTGGGAATTAGCAACAGGGAAAGAAATTCGCACCCTTACTGGTCATAGTAGTTGGGTTAATGGGATCGCACTCAGCAGCGATGGTAAATATGTCGTTTCTGGTTCTGTTGACAAAACAGTAAAAATCTGGGAGTTATTAACAGGAAAGGAAATTCGCATCCTTACTGGTCATAGTAGTTCGGTTCGTGCAATTGCACTCAGCAGCGATGGCAAATATGTGGTTTCTGCTTCCTGGGACAATACAGTAAAAATCTGGGAGTTATTAACAGGAAAGGAAATTCGCACCCTTACTGGTCATAGTAATTGGGTTAGTGCGATCGCACTCAGCAGCGATGGCAAATATGTGGTTTCTGGTTCTGGTGACAATACAGTTAAAATCTGGGAATTCTCCACAGGCAAGGAAATTCGCACCCTTATTGGTCATAGTAGTTGGGTTAGTGCAATTGCACTTAGCAGCGATGGTAAATATGTGGTTTCTGCTTCCTGGGATACTACAGTCAAAATCTGGGAATTAGCAACAGGGAAAGAAATTCGCACCCTGACTGGTCATAGTAATTGGGTTAATGTAATCGCACTCAGCAGCAATGGTAAATATTTGGTTTCTGGTTCTGGGGACAAAACAGTCAAAATTTGGGAATTCTCCACAGGAAAGGAAATTCGCACCCTTACGGGTCATAGTAGTTCGGTTAGTGCGATCGCACTCAGCAGTGATGGTAAATATTTGGTTTCTGGTTCTGGGGACAAAACAGTCAAAATTTGGGAGTTGTCCACAAGGAAGGAAATTCATACCCTTACCGGTCATAGTAGTGAAGTTTATGCAGTAGCCCTCAGCAGCGATGGGAAATATGTAGTTTCTGGTTCTGATGACAAAACAATAAAAATCTGGGAATTAGGAACAGGGAAGGAAATTCGCACCCTTTCTGGTCATAGGAGTTCAGTTAATGCGATCGCACTCAGCAGCGATGGAAAATATGTGGTTTCTGCTTCCAATGATAAAACAATCAAAATCTGGGAATTGTACACAGGAAAGGAAATTCGCACCCTTTCTGGTCATAGTAGTTCGGTTAGTGCGATCGCCCTCAGCAGCGATGGTAAATATTTAGTTTCTGGCTCTTGGGACAAAACAGTCAAAATCTGGGAATTAGGAACAGGGAAGGAAGTTCGCTCTCTGACCAATCATAGTAGTTCGGTTAGTGCGATCGCCCTCAGCAAGGATGGGAAATATGTAGTTTCTGGTTCTGATGACAAAACAATCAAAATCTGGGAATTGTCCACAGGAAAGGAAATTCGTACCCTTTCTGGTCATAGTAATTGGGTTAATGCGATCGCCCTCAGCAGCGATGGTAAATACATTATTTCCGGTTCTGAGGACGAAACAGTAAAAATCTGGGAATTAGGAACAGGTAATGTTATTCGCATCCTAACTGGTCATAGTAATTCGGTTTATATGATCGCCACCAGCAGCGATGGGAAATATGTGGTTTCTGCTTCCAATGATAAAACAATCAAAATCTGGGAATTAGGAACAGGGAAGGAAATTCGTACTCTTATTGGTCATAGTGGTTCGGTTCGTGCGATCGCACTCAGCAGCGATGGGAAATATTTAGTTTCTGGTTCTGAGGACAATACAGTCAAAATCTGGGAATTAGGAACAGGGAAGGAAATCGCTACATTTACAGGGGAAAGTAGTATAGGTTGCTGCGGGATTTCTCCCGACAGTGTAACAATAGTTGCAGGCGATGCATCGGGAAAGGTGCATTTCCTCAAATTAGAAAATATTGAGGTACAGTCATGAACACCCCACCTCAATTAGATTTCCAATTTCAAAAAATAATATTAGAAAAAAGCCAAAATTTTACTAATTGCGAATTTATTTTCACTGCAATTAACGATTTTATCCACAAATATAACCGGGGTTATTTCACCATCGTTGGTTCTCCCGGTAGCGGTAAAAGTGCTATTCTCGCTCAATTTTTTGCTAGTTATAATTCTAATCCAGATATTAAAATTGTTTATTACAATGCTCAAATAGAAAATAAAAATGCTGCTGAAGAATTTCTCAAATATGTTTGTACTCAATTGGAAATTTCTAGTTGGGTAAAGGAAATTGACAGACCTAACCCCCAACCCCTTCCCTACAAGGGAAGGGGAGAAATTCAAAGCCTCTCTTCCTGTGGGGGAGAGGTTTGGAGAGGGGTTAAAAATTACGATGAAGAGCATATACTTCCCTATAATGCAACGGAAGGAAGTTGGTTTTTATCATTATTACTCCAACAAATTAGCGACGAACTCGCACCCAACCAAAAACTAATAATTGCCATTGATGCACTAGATACAATTAACCCCAATAATCAACCACTAGGAACAAACCTGTTATATCTCCCCCGCTACTTACCCCAAGGTGTTTATTTCCTCCTTACCCGTCGCCCCTTCAAAACCGAAAAATCCGGTTTATTAATCGAAGCACCATCCCAAATTCTCGATTTATCTCAACATGACTTAAAAAACTGGGATGATGAGCAAGCTTTTAGCGAACATTGGCAGAAAATGCAATGTGAGGGTTTCACAGATATTACCATGAAAATATTGCAGGTTCTCGCAACTGCTGAAGATGACGGGATATCAGCAAGTACTATACTGGAAAAGATTCACCACACAAACCCACCAACTCTTGATGCAGATATATTCGATGTCGAAGAAGTTTTGGAAAATTGGTTTGAGTTTTTACAACAGCATCAAGTAGACAAGGAAATCCGATACAGTTTGTATCATCCTAACTTTCGTGATTGGTTAGCGGCAAAGTTGAGTTAGGATAAATCTTTCCCTGTTGATTGAGAAGGTATTTATCCCCAAAAGGAAGTAATAACAGGTGCAAATTCCGATGTATCGGTACTCGAAGCAGGCTGACAAATATATTTAGCACGATTTTCAATAGCCAATATCCTATCTGTATCCCGTATATACAAAGGAACCATCATTTCCCGTTGCTCCAGCAATTCCTGCAATCCAATTTCCATTTCTCTAGCTTGATAAAATAAAGCACGCGCTGCTTTCTCAACAATCTGTGCTAATTCCGCACCAGTACAATTAACTGTTTGATTGAGAATTATCCTCCATTCCTTTGTTGTCAGCACATCGTCATTTTTATAACGCTCATCAAATCGAGCCAAATGCAGCATCAAAATTTGCTTGCGTTCGTGAGCTTGGGGAAATCCTACATAAAATATCTCATCAAACCTCCCTACCCTGGTTAATTCTGGAGGTAAGGAATCGAGTCGATTCAAGGTTGCAACGACAAATACCATACTTGTTTTATCCTGCAACCAAGTTAATAATGTCCCTAAAACCTGCCGGGAACTAATATCCTCCCCCGGCTCATTGGATGCAGCAAAAAGCTTGTCTAATTCGTCAAAGTATAAAACTACCGGAGCGCAAGCTTCCACCCGTTCGAGTAATTGCTTGAGATAAATTGTACCACCTGCAACAACTGCTGCGGTATCAATACTTACTAGGGGGAAAGTGAGGATTTTTGCGATCGCACTCGCAGCCAAAGTTTTTCCCGTTCCCGGTGGTCCGACTAACAAACAACCTTTGGGAAGGGGAATATTTGCATCTCGCGCTTGGGGTAAAAAGTCATATTTGACGTTTTCGATATACTTTCTGAGCAAATCCAAACCACCAAAATCGGGAGTATTTGATTTAGCAATAAAGTTGAGATTGAAAGCACGAAAACGGTTGATTTTATATTGAAGTAAACTTGTAGCTAGGAAATCGATTGTTGGACTATTACAAGAATTCAATGCTAGCTTTAAACCCAAGCGAATTTCTTCTTGAGTTAAGCCGCTTCCGGCATTAACTAATATAGAATTATCGGAATTATAAAACTCCGAATATGCATGTAAAACGTCATCAACGATATCAGAAATATCACCATAACTTGGTAATGGCATGGTGATAGAAGGAATTAAACGATTTAAACTATCGGGTAGCTGGGTCGTATCATTTGAAATAATAATCAGATGTTTACCAGTATTATTGCTCCTTAATTCAAAATAGAGATTAGTAAGATGGGACGCGATTTTATGAGCATCTACGTTATTTACAGATAGTAAATTTTCAAATAAGAAAACTCCAGCTTCTTGGGAATCGAGTAGATATTCTAAACTCGTAAATAGGTTTTGGAATTGAGTATTTATATTCACATAATCAATTTGACGATTCGACCCAAATCGAATTAGCTTCAAGCATCCCCAAGCCGCAGTCCATAAATATACTGGAATCTCTTTGCGAGCAGTACATTGGACATAGATTTTTCCTAGTAGATTCATTCGTTCTTGGATTTGTGTGTTTATACAGATAATTGGCACACCAGAATCCATTAGCAAGTTTAAATCAGATAGCGTTTTCATAGATTTATTACCTTTCTTGATGATTAGTTGATTTGAGAGCATTTACGGCTACTTTCTTTGTGCTTGTTTGTAATTTAGGTAGGATTTGCTCGAAGTAAATTAAATCGCGATCGCTCATATTACTCTTTACATTTCCTCCTACTTTTTCAAGCAAATTACCTCGTCCATCTTTAGCTTCAATCTGCACATCACCATTAGTATTTGCTTGCCATTTATAGGAAAAAGCACCATCAATTGTGACTTCCTTTTGTTGGGTAACTGCATACTGTATTAATGCATTACTAATCCTCTCAACACGAGCAAAATATTCTGCTTCTTGTCTTCCAACTGGAGCAAAAGAGTTGGGAATTGTATGATTTTGTTGTAGCGATGTTTGTAATGTTGTCAAATCCTCAATATGATGCATTTCTAAATTACTTATCTCAACTTTTAACCCCAAAGGATTCGCTTGGAACTGCATTATTTGCTTGTTCGTTGCAGACTCCTTAATTTCATAGAGCGAACCACTACGAGATATTTGGTAATTATCGGTTTGGTATTGGGTTTCCCCTGGTTGTGTTTGCAGGTGGAATAAGTTCTTAATCGATGCTGCGAATTGATGTTGAGTGGAATTATTTTGATATTCGTGGATTCCGATTTTTACCGCAGAAGTAAAGCTGGTTATCACTACAGAAGCTTTGTTTTTTAAGTCTTGCCACCACGATGTATTTTGTGGCTGGTTTAACCTTTGCTGAATTAATTCTTGGTATAGATTGCGTTCTTGTTGTAATGCTTTTATTTCGGATTGTAATTGATTTAATTCTGCATTTAATAAAGTCTTTAAGGGGTTATCCTCTAAGCTTTTTAATGATTCAGTAACTCTTATTGCACCTGAGATTTCAGTTTGATTGTCAATTTGCTTATTTTGATTATTGTCGATTGACGAAAAGTCTGGGTAAATAAGTTTGTCTTGACTGTTGATATGTTCTCGCTGGCTAAACTCTTCAATTTTTTCTTGATTTGTATCCTTAACAGATGTTTGATTCAATAGTTCATTAACAACAACCTTCCCATCCTTATCTGACTGTAAAATTACTTTTCCATTCAACTCTACTCGCTTACTCGTTGCTCCCTCAATAACTTCTCCAACTCGAGTAGAGCGTAATTGCTGTAATTGGTTAATCAATTGCGGATTTAGTAATTGACCTGATAAACCCGATATTTCATCACGAAATTGATTATTGTCTCGTCCGTACACCAATTTATTCTCATCAAATATTTTCAACCCTTCTTTTGCATTATCTTGTTTAGCATCCAATAATGCTTGCAGCAACATTTCAATTACTTGCTCGTAACGCTGTTGTATCGAATTTGCATCACTAGCATCCACTACAAATATATCTGGCATCACAATAACTCTCCAAACGCTGTAGCTAGAATTTGCAGACGGTTAATTATTAGTTCGGAGCCAACATAAAATAAAGCTAATTCTCCATCTAATAACCAAGCAATAAATTCGCTTTCTTGTTCGGGTTCGCGTGTCGATTCATAAGAGAAACAGCCATTTACTCTACCTGCGAGTAATCCATGTTGGTCAAATACTTCAACAATATGCGAAGAATAACCTATCTTGAAAGGTTCTTGACTAATAGCTCGATCAATTCTTTCTACCCATTCTGGATATTGCGACAATAATAATGATGTTTTGGAACTTAAATTAAGTTTAATAGTTTGCATAATTACTCTCTAAAATACACTTTTCAAATCTTCTGGCGATAATATATTTTCTCTATCATCTGGCATTGGGAATAATTGTTCTGCTAATTCTCTCCTTTCTAAAAACTGTTGGGAACGCTCCCTATCGCTAATTTGAATTCCATTATTTTGAATCAATTTTTCTCGAATAAAATCCCATTTACTTTCCGACCAATTCATCTCTTCGATATCGGATTTCGGGACTTTCATCGCTTGCAGTAAAGGAACATAAGCTTCCGCCCCACGGGTGTAAGCTGGATTGATGACCACCGCTCTACCCGTTCCCATTTTGGCAAACTGTGCGGGTTCTAATAAATGTCGCTTCTGATGGTGTTCGTTACTACTGCGAGAACTACCTCCTTTCCCTGTACTTTGCGATTTGGAGTGAAATTTAATTTCCATCTCACCCAAGTAGTCGCTGAAAAGCTTTGCCGACTCTGTATCTTGAGGATTAAAGATAAATTTAGTCGCAGTACCACCCAGGATTGCTCGTGCAACCTCCTTTCCGTACACTTTCTCCAACTGGGCGATATTTTGATACCCCAAAATCCCAACAAACCCATCCTCGCGTCCCTCATTTAGCCAATTGACGAGTGCTGGTAAATAGAACGTCGGTAATTCGTCCAGCGCAACAATCAGAGGGTCTTTGCGTGCTACAGTCCGGGTGATATTGCGTGTCACAATCGCATGTAGAATTGCCGCGAGTAGAGGACTGACAATATCTCTGTTGTTCCTGTCCAATCCAAAAATAATCAATTGTTTCCCATCCAAATCCAGTGGTAGGGTAGTTTTCCCGCAGAATGCACCAACAAAATCCCGTTTGAGAAAACGTTGAAACATGCGTTGTGCAGTTCCAATAATTGATGCGGCTGTTTTCTCCGAATCCTTGACGCTGATTAGCTGAGATAATGGTCGCGATGTCCAAACTTTGAGCTTTTCTTTGGATGCTAATTCGAGTCGCGCTGGTAAATTTGGTAACGATAAAATCGCCTGTGCCATCATCAAATCGCAGTATTTATCCTCCCCAGTTAGAGTTGCGATCGCCTTTGTTACGAGCAAAATTCCCTCAACTAGCGAATCCCCTGCTTCCTCGAAAAACTTATCACTGCTACTATTTCCACCTCGATCGAAATTGCGTGAGATAACTTGGGTAATTTGTCCAGCAGCGATCGCATCCTCTTCGTCTCGAAGCAAGTCAAGAGGATTACAGGTTTCACTTTCAGGGAATCCTGGTGCAAATATTTTGACCGTATATCCCCGTTTTACCGCATAAGCGACAGCGCGTTTGGTTTGTGCTGGGAATTTAAAATCATAGAGCAACATGGGAAATCCCTGGTCAAAACTGCTACGAATTAACGGGTCAATTACTGAGAATGTTTTACCCGAACCAGCTGCACCAATTACTGCAATTCCCCTTTGTGCATCGGGGACGTATAGAGTTGGATTTGCAGAAAATAAGGAAGGAAAATTATTGGGTTGGTTTTTGATAAAACCCGATCGATACCATTGATTTTCGATATTGCTTTGTACATCATGAGGGGTTCCAATATAAAGTGCAACAGAGTTACGAGTTGGTTTGGCTATCTGGGTTTTAGCTTTACGTGTGGCTTTTGATTTTTCCTTTCTACCACCCCAATAGCTAGTAGCAACTTTATTTTTATGATTGCTTATAGAGAAGAATTTTGAGAGAGCGATTACACATAAACAAGCGAGTAACGTCAAACCAGATTGGGATTTCATCAAATTAGGTAGTCTCTCGATTTGTAAGCTGGAATTCGCTGGCTGATTTTGAGAGTAATTCGACATAAATTAATCCTTGCTTTCCAAGCTTTTGCCGACTTCTGTTAGAGATTTATCCAAACGTATATACTTACCTTTTTGATAACAATATTTAGTTAGAGAAACAATATTTTCTTGCTCTGTTGATTGGGTAATTATCAAGCAGGGAAATTCATCATTATCAATATTAGTTGCTTGAATTAGATTTTCATTCCGTGGTAAATAGGGATTAGCAATAAATTCTAGGAGTATATTTCCCGATTCGTTATAAACAGAGTACAAGCATCCAGCATTTCCGCAAAGTTTAGGAGAGCGATAATCGAAAATATATAGATTACCACCACCACGAGAGGGAATTTTTAAGATTTTAATCAATGAAGCATCAAGATGATGAATAGATTTTTGAGATAAAACTGTTTTTAATAAAGGCTGTGGTGCAAAATTATCTGCATCTTGCCAACCTTTTGACTTGCTATTTGGAGATAGATATACAATCAAAAATGAAGTAGTAAATGCACTTGCTACAACAAATAAGGTTAAAATATTAACTCGATGATTACCAAGTTGAATGCTTGAAGTTTTACCAATATTTCTCAGCATGGTAAATATAAATTTAAAATTACAAACAATTCATGGATTGTAAATTTTGCGTGTATTTAGTTTTGGTTTTTTCTCCATACTCTTTAACCGTTTTGGCATCATTAGGATTAATAGCTTGGGAATCGATCGTAATATTTGTTCCTGCAAACTGTATTTGAGCCGCACGTTCAATTAATCTTTCTCCAGTAAATGCTTTCCCGGTAATCGGGTCAATTTGTTGCGATGCCGTAGATAATAAATTATTAGTTTGGGAATCGATTAAAGTTTGTTGCTCGGAGGGAGAGAAATATTGTGTCATTTCCTCACCAGTAATTTGTTCTCCAGAATCTAACTTTGATAAAAATTCCTGACCACCAGCTTTACTTACAATAATTTTTCGGACATCGGGATTCGACGACATAAATTGCATTGCACCAATAGCACGTCCGCAATTACCATTCGAGTCACATACATAATTGCCAACAAAATTATAATTATTTTGCGTGTTTGATAAAGCCGAACTCAGAGCATCAATATTTGTACCAGACACATGCATATTTCTACAATTCTCTTTTGATGCTGGGATTAAATTAGCGACAGCATCATTACCATTATTGCTAGTAATCGGAGAATTATTGAATCGAAAACCACTGCTTTTTAGCCCTGTAGGACTAGAAATAGAATTTTTATCGCTATCAATCCTGCCTAAAAATATCGGCTCTTTCTCCCTGTATGTCATAAACGGAACCGGACCGATAAAATAGGGGGTGCATCCTAAATCGACGAGATTATTCCGCATACAAACTCGGAAAAATAACGATTGGGAAATCATTCCATCAACTTCTGAAACATCCCAAACCGCGACTTTGAAAGCATCTCCAAACAGATTTCTTCCCGTCGGTTCTTTCCCAGCATTAACCGAACCTAAAATCCCCCTTCCACCCTTTACTAACTGGTACTTTCCGCTAATCCATGCTTTTCCGTGTACCGCAGGGGAACCCGATAATTCGGTATGAGCGCAGTCTTTTTCACAGGGTACTGCAAAACCTTCCTTGTTGCTTCCAGAAATCGTTTTATCTCGTTTTTGTTCGTCAGTCGCGAAAGCAACATCAACTATCCCAACTTCTGTACCAACTGGGTTGATGGGATTGGGAAATTGAGAAAATGGGACTTTATTGAGTCCGGGGATTTCCGAAATATATACACCTTGCCATTTATCAAAACTTGCCACAGGAGTAGCTATTAAATTAGGGATTGAGTCGAGATTATAGGACTTTAAATTCAGCGCATCAAAGCTTAATTTACCCAAATGTGGTGATTGTTTGAGTAAATTACCAATGGTTTGATTTATAGCGAAAGAGGTTGATAAGTTTTGCGTCAATAAATCAAAAATTGGTTTGACTTGAGAAATAGGATAGTCTTTTAACTCTGGGATAGCTTTGACCAAACTATCTAATGTTTGAAGTTTAATCACGCCAAAATTATTTAAGCTAATTTTTTCTAAATCTAAATTAGTAATTTTAGAAATATCAGTCAGTGAGAAATTCTGCAATTTGAATGAATCTTGAAAATCACCCAACATTGTAAATGAATCTGGCTTTTGTCCGGCATTCCAACTACGAGAAGGATTATATCCAAGTTTATCGACAACATTTTGAGGTGCTTGGAAAGAACCAGGTTCGCTAATTGCTGGCATATTCGAGAAAGTAATTCGATTCCAGTCGGGTAAACGAGTATTTTGCCAATTAACCGTGGGTATTTGCGATTGCGTTGTTGGAGGGTTCGACATACTGTGTTGTTGTGGGAATAGAATAATTCCACCCGCAACTAATAATGACAGTCTCAATCCTGTAAATTTTATGAATATTTTTCCGGTGGATTTCATGATTTCCTCCTCAATAATTATTTAGAGTGATTGATAAAATTTTGCTGTGTATTGCCATCACTACCTAATTCGACTAGCCGATTAATTAGTTGCATTGAAATTCCACTATCACGAGCCGCTATATTAATTAATTTTCCAGAACGCACATTGCTTAAAAACTGTTCTATCCGCTTCCATAATCGGGAATTATCAGAAATTAAACCTTGTTGTCTGGAAATATTTATTCCTCTAATTATTTGTTGTAATTGATTATTATTAATGTTTGAATAAATTGTTGATTCGCGTATTAGATTGGAGTTGGGTAAAATTTCTAATGTGTGATAGTTCGGCTTATTTTTCCCTGCTATAACTTGGAATAAATAAACTTGTCTCTGAGATTTCCCTTTTGTCACAACCGTCAGCAAGCTTGTATTTGTACCCGGTAATTGAGGCAGTTTTAAGCGATTAATTTTTCGTAAATGTATGACTGTCGCTCCTGATTGTTGGCACTGCGAAGATAAACCACTCAAACAACCATCAACGTCTAGGGATGCGATCGCTGGATTATCTAACCAAACTTTTTCAACAATTTCGCCAGTTTTAATAAAAGAAATATTCACCCCATATCCAGGTGATAATTCAACTCGTGGTATCTTGTCAGAGCTATTTCCAGTTGCAATATCCTGGGAAATTTGCTTTACACCTTGTCTAATTTCAGCAGCATTTACCACTGATAAATCGATAAGTGGTAAAGATATTAAACAAATGATAGTTATATGATTAAATAACCTGCCACCCATTACAACCTCACCTAAAACTGAAATGTCTGATTTACAAATACCTGAACCTCAGTACCAGCTTTGACATACCAAACATCTTCCTTTCGTTGAATTTCTTGCAATGCTTGTTGATTGCGCTGGAGAATTTGTTGGGTTAAAGGTTCAAATCCCCCTTCCAAAACTGCTCCCAAAATATTCGAGCGATTTCTTCTAATTGAAGAAAAGGAACTCGTATCACCAAAACCACTATTCGTTGAAGTTTGTTCTTCCTTGGGTTGATTGAGAACCTTACCAACTTTTGCCAAAGAACCAACCGCAAAGGTTTCAACATCCCGCGCAGCAATTTCTCCACCTTTATCACCCCAAGAGGATGCAATTAAAGGTTGACCTGATTTACCTCGAATTGCGATCGCACCTTCAGGTAGCACATATTCATTTCCATTAATCACCGCTCTCGTTGCTTCAAGTTCGATAAATCCGGATTTTTGGATATCCTTAACTTGGACTATTAGCTGCGAGTTTTTCGGGAGAATAATAGCGTTATCCTCAGTTTTTAAAGGTTGAGAAACTTGAATAATAAATTTATCTGTTTGTTGTTGGTCATTCGATTGTTTAGTATTATTGCTACGATTATTTGCCCAAACTATTGGGGTAATTAATTTACCACTAACTGATGTACCTATTGTTAATTGTGGTGTGTTTTGATTTTCGATAATTAATGCTTCTTCATCGTGGAGTGGTTCCAAATTAGAATCATCAACGGTTGGAACGATTTGATTTTGATTTGATGTTGCTGAGACTAAAGTTGCACGAGGAATATTGGGTATTTGTTGCTCGTTAAAGTCGGAATTAGAAGTATTTGCTAGTTGAAGATTCGTTTTAGAAATAGTTGCGAGTTCTGCGCTTCCATAGCTTCCCAAACTACTAATTTTTCTCCATTGTTCTATTGAATTTATATCGTCTTGTTTGGGTAAAGCTTTGGGAATAAACGCAGAATTCACTTTATTTGCGACAGGTCGAATTCGTGGTTGATAATTAGCGCGAGGATATTCATAATTCACTCGTTGAGGTTGATAGCTAATTCTTTGAGGAATTGAACGTGGAATATATGCAACTTGCTGTCTGGGTATTTCTCTTGGTGCGACGGTGGGAGGTACATTTTTCTTTTTAGTTATAGCATTAGGTCGAGCAATTGTAGGTTTACGATTTTGGGAATGCTCTACTGATTTAATTTTTTCGGCTTGAGTAGAAAGTGCTAATTCTGCTTTTAATTTCCCTGTTTCTGCTTCTTGAGAGTTATCAGCTATTTCAATTTTTGGTTTACTTGTTTCTCTATTCGCAATTGTCGGTGCAACCTTGGGTTTACCGGACATAATACTATTTAAAACTGTCGCACCAGCACCAAATACTACGATCATTACCAACCCAACTGCACCAAATTTTGCAAAGGGATTTCCATAAAAAGTTGGTTGGGTTTTACCTAGATGAGGGTCATCAAATAATTCATTAAGAGCGACTGGATTTTGGTTTGGATTATTTATCTCCTCTTCTAATAATTCCTCTGATTGGATAAAATTAGTTTTATTATCTATCAGGTTTTCATCACTCAAGCCTAACAATTTCGCAAAACTCGCCTCATCCCAATTATTATTTAATTCATTATTCTCAACTTCTTGTTCCGGCATTATAAATTCTCCTGGGGTAAATCACGAATAGCATAAATTTCCAAACCACTCGCACGAACTTGATAAATTACTGCTGCCAACCCACCGATATTTGCTGGACTTTCGGGAGCTTCCACGGCTCGAACGAATATCTCTTTATTAAAGGGAATCACCTCGCCTAAATTATTCCCCCTATCGAAAACAGTCAGGTTTGCAATCATCTTGACTTTCCATTTCCCCTCTTCAATTTTTATCGGTGACTGAATTGAAAGCGGAACCAAAACAACCTGAGTCGAGCCTTTAAAAACCCCCGGTGGTGTCATCGATGCCAACATTTTTAAAAACTCTTTGCGAAAATCCTCCGACAATGCGTAAGAAGCTTGCCACGCTCCCGATGTAACTCTATTTCCTCTCAATCCCCGCTCCCCAATATTGATTCCCTTATCGGGTTTAGGTTTTGTGTTTTCTTCGATGCTGCTAGGTGGCAAATTTCCCGACCAATTCATCATCAAAGTCATGGTATCGGAGACGAAACGAGAAATAACTTGTGGGGTGCGATCGCGATTTCCCAACGGTGCAACTTTTATAGCAGAACCTGTCTCTAACTGCACCAAAGTTGGAATTGGCTTTTTATTGAGTTGGGAGTAGGAACCATAGATTAATATCAAAATAAAAAATGTAATTAGGTGTAGTCCAAAAGTACCAACAGCAAACAGCGCTAGAGCTTCACCAGTGGAAACATTTTTAGAAGCACGATTTAAAAATCTGAGCCGTTTATTTTTAGGAGATTCCGAATTAAGATTGTTCATAAATATTAAATAGAATTCAGGAGTCAGAAATCAGAATATGAAAAGTAATACATTATCAGAACTACAAGGATAAATGAAACTAATTCTTCTGAATTCTGTATTCTGACTTCTGGATTATTCTTAATTAATAGCTTCTCCTATTCACCATTTTCTGAACGAACGTAGCAACACCGAAAGTCGCAATACTCGAAAAACTATTAAACACAGCCATCCCCCCACCCGCAGCTAAAACAACAGATAAAACTGGTGCAAGAATACCGATTGCAAATGCAAAAATCATCGGGTCGTTATTATCGGCATTCAACACCATCGTCGCTATCAAACCGGAAATAATATTGAAACAAAGCTTTATCATCCCTACAGAAAAGAAACCAGTTAACCAGGCAAAAATTGCTTTTGAACCGACGGGAAGTAACGAACCACCCACAGCCAACGGACCGAGTAAAGCTGTCAATAACATGCAAACCTCAATAACCCATTGAAATGCGATCGCAAACCCAAACAGCCATCCTCTAACAGCCAATTGAAAGATATTGGTATTGAAAAAATCACTAATACTTTTCAACCATTCGGGACGATTATCTGAGTCTAAATTCGCTTCGATTTCCTTGGCTTGTGCTGCTGCATTCTCCAGACATTGAGTTTGTTGTGTAGGGTCAGCGATCGCGTTACATTGATTTACTAAAGATTGAATTGCATCTCCTTGTCCAGTTTTGAGCATTACCTGCTGATAGGCTTCTTGGAGTTGGATAGACGCAGAAGTCGAAGCAAGGAGAGTTTGATTGGTTTGGTTGATAATTCCCCGCAAACTTTGAGTAGCTAATGCTAAAGGTTGACCGTTATTAGCAAGTAAAACGATGACAACAATAGTCCAAATTATCTCGGTAAATCCTTTGGAACTCTCTCCATCAATCATTTCCTTCGTCCATTGGACAATAAAGATTAGCAAAGTTCCAACAGCGAAAAAGACTCCTAAATTTGCGATCGCACCATATAATCCTCCATCTAATACGTCATTCCATAATCTATCGACTGATTCAGCTACTGCTTAACTTGCAGCAACTCCATCCTCTGTAATTGTAGAAGCTGCTTGCCCAGGATTGGGAGGCTGTACTTGAGAAAAAATTAATCCGTATTTCAAAAAATGATAGAACATACGGGTAGATATTCAATTAAAATAATCTTGCTTGGGATGCAACTCTCAAGTTATTAAATCCCTGCCCTACTACTTCTTTCTGTTTAGATTGATTTTGTCCGTCTACAGAACGAGAAATATTGGTTAAATTCAAATTTGCTAAATCCTGAGATTGCTTGGATTTCAATCCATCGGTTCGCATTGCTCCCAAGATTCCCGCTATTTGAGTATTTTGCTGGGCAATACGCTTCATCACATTTTGGGTAACAACTTCTTCCTGTGCTGCTTCTCCAGAATTTCCAACTTGTTTAATCGAATTTTGAGTTTTTTCAACTTGCTTTTTCGTAATTATTTGACCTTCTTTACTTAAGGTACTGTTAGAATCGGCACGGGTAATTTGCCGATCAATTTCATTAGTGGCTTTATCAACAGGATTAACAGCAGTATTTGTAGATGCAACAATTCCCTCAATTTTTTCTCTTGTTTCTGTTGCATCTGGTAGACCTAAATTCCCAACAGATTCATTCACTGCTGCTTGCAAATCTCCCTGCAATGATGCTGACAAATCCTCTATTTTTTGAGAAATAGTCGAGGAAACATATTTATTTATAGGACCTAACTGTTCTTGCCATTGCTCAAATACTTTTGCAAGGGGATTGGGTATTTCTAATGCCGAAGCGGTGGGAATGCTAACCACTGATATTACACCAATACCAACTCCAACAATTATCAATTTCTTTGTTTTCTTCATATATCAATCACCTTCTACTAATTGCTTAGAAAATTCAGTAATCGCTATGAATTTATCTGAATATTTCGATAAAGCTGCTGTTCTCCTTTCTTGCTCTTGAGGATTATTGGCTACTACTGCTAACAAATTGAAGGCTGGATAATAACGACAAAAGGTAAAAATTCCGTTATCATCCAGCAACCATTGTGAATAAAAACCCTCCTTTTTTGGGAAGAAACTTTCGGTGGCATTGCGGGAAATAATCTCTTGGGGATATTTCAAAATCAGAGTAAAACTATCCACCGCAGTCGGTTGAATCCGTCCTATCAAGCGGGTAGTTAGATTTTGAAAAATCTTGGAACTCGATGGAGATTTGGCAATCGTATCTGGGTCTTGGGCTGATAAAATCACCCTGATACCTGCTTTTGCTCCGTTTGCACATAACCTACCTACCAAAGCAGCGATCGCATCAAATTCAAACAAAATTGGACTTTCATCGATAAAAAAGATACTCGCTGGAGCAGCCAATGCCCGACGTAATGCTGCACTATAAGCACTCAAACTCAAAATTGCCGCATCTTCATCGTTCGACAAATTACGTAGTGCAAAGATGAGTAACCTTGCGTCGCTGCGAAAAGTAGATGGTTGTGCAAGAGCTTGACCAACCCGACTCGACAGCCAAAATCTTAACCGCAGATGTATGGTTTCCAAAGCTGCTTTTGTATCCCCAGTCAGAGAATCTAACCGCAATCTTTCGTGGGAGCAAAAACCCAGAAAGTCATGTAATGTCGGCATTGTCTGCCATTCAACTGAACCAAAGCCATTCATGTATGCAGCAGCATAGCGCTCGCGAATCAATTCATCCCCAAAAAACGCTTTCAAAGCCAAAGCAATAAGTGACCTTACCGCATCTTGTGATTCACTCCGACGATTCCCGGAAACCATTGCTAATATTGCATTTGCGAGAAAATCTTTGTAATCTTCAAATCTTTCTTGCTGCAAAGAAGATGATAGCGATCGCAAATTTGGCAACTCAAACAAATTACTGGATTCTTTGCCGATGTCAAAATACGCACCGTCATCTCCCATGAATTGGGTGTAATCGGTAAAAGTGCTGGTTCCATCGGGTTTTGGGTAATCCATCGCGACGACGGGCATTCCGTGGGCTAATGCTTGAGTGAGAATACCAGATGCCAAGACACTTTTACCAGCGCGAGTTGTGGCAAATAACCCTAAATTCTTGTGTTGGCTATATAAATCCAGAAGAACAGGTGTTCCTCCTTCTTCAGCAATTAACTCGAAACCTTGGTTATCCCCGGCTTTGGTTCGCACCAAGGGCATTAATCCCGGCACTTCACCGCTCAAGTAAACTAAGCGTCGATTGAAAGGAGCAGTCATTAGGCGTTCCCAAACGATGGGTAAAGTTTGTAACCAAATGCGCCAGGGATATTCGGTTTCTCTGATAACCCAAGCTGGACGGAGAAAGCAGGATTGTAGGTAACGACAAGCTTCGTCTAATTGTTCGCGGGTTTTGCGATATACCAAAAATACCGTCGCTACGTGGATGGGAACAGCACCTTCATAGAGTTCTTCTTGGGCAGCAACAGATTTTTTGATATTGAGCAGGGATTTCACGTCCACCGAGTTTTTATCTTGAGCAAGTGCGGCTGATGTATTTGCTTGCTTAGTCAAGCGCTGCATATTAGTTTTGACTAAGGTTTCATTAGCCCGCATCAACTGACAGAAAATCTCGGTGTCGTAAATTCTCTCCCTTGATAAAACCTCCCACAAATAACGCAGCTGTCGCTCCTTATCCACCCAACCACCGGGTTTATCGGCAAAAGTCAAAGCAGCGATGTATTTTTCTTGGAGATGCACCCAACGTCTATCTGCGACGGGGATAGATGACTCGGACTCCATGAGCAAAGATGCGGGGGAAACATCTGAATAAATTTCCTCACGTAGTCCATTGTCATCGAGGGTGAGAAGTTGGGGAATCGGACGGGGTGGTGTGTTGTTAAAACGCTGCCAAAGATACTCCCAAAGCGTTTCGGCAGTTAGGGGGTGGATATCTAGCCCCATTTTGTTTGATAAAAGTTGTTCCCATAGTTGAAATCCGTCAGTGAAGGATGAATGGATTAATCGCTCGATCGCGATAAATTGAAGTTCGTTGATTTCTCCAGTAAACGATTTCCACGAACGTTCTAATTTCGATAGAACTTTCTCGATCGCGTCACTCGTTCCCGTACTCGAAGTTTCAACGGTATATGTGCAATAAAGCCGTAATGTTTTCGGTTTGCGAACTCCTTGGTTTGTTAATTGTTGTGTTCTATATCGTTCCCCCATTAGTAGATATTGCAGTTCTTTGTTAGGAGCAATATCGCTCAAATCTTTGAGTTGCTGTTGTCGTGCTGCGTCATTGGTAAACGAACTCAGGTGTATGGTCAAACGTTCGCCATCGGGTAAATCCTTCAAACCGGATTCGATCGCATCAAATACGGGGTCGATTTGTTCGTTGCGTAATGTGGAATGAATGCCCCCACATTCAAATCCAAATTGAATTAGGAAATTGTCCACACCTTTGCGTAAAAGATAAGCGCCAACCGAACGACCTTGAAGATTAATTTGCAACATTGTAAAAGGTGCAAATGCATCTTCAAGAGGTGTTAAGGAAAGTTTACTTCCTCCATTTTCTACCAACCGTTTACCAATTTTTTGATTTGACACTCACACAAAAACCTACATTTTTTTGATTGAAGAAAGGCAGATGGCAGGAGGCAGGAGGTTATAGATACATAAGCATCTCCAGAAATTCAATATTTACCCTTACTAAACAAGGTGTTAATTTCCTTTATTGGAGGTGTCTATTGATTTTTCCCTTCTGCCTTCTGCCTACGTCCTCCTGCCTTCTTAATTTGTTTGGAATTAACTATTGGCTGATACAAACAACGAACTCTTGTCCAGCGAGGAGTCGCAACAAATTTAGATAAAATCCTCCATGCTCCGTTAGCAGTAATAATCCACCAAGTTGCGATTCCCCAAGCTGAAATACTACAAGTCCAAACCCAATTAAGTCGAAATAACCCGTGAGCTAAGTAGTAAGAAATTCCACAAATTATTGCCCAAGGAATTAATTGGTCAGCAGGGAATGGTCCAATATTCGGTTGCTTCCCAAGAGCCACATTAACTTTGCGATATTTTGATTTATCCTCCATAAATTGAGTGATAATAGCAAATTACGAGTTACCAATTACGAATTGCGAATTGCGTAGCTTGCTTCCCGCGATAGCGGGTATTGCGAATTGTATTACCCTCCACCTCCAATAATCAAATTTGCTAAGATATCACCCATTGTTACCGCAATTAAAATAATCATTGGTGTACGAGCCAAATTTTGCCAGTCTTCATCTTGTCTTGCGGCTTGAATAACCCTAACTAGCGATATTCCCAAGTACAAAATAAACAATCCTCGTAGTACATTAAACGACAAAGTAATCGCCTCTTCTGCTCCCGTAAACTGCCCTGTCATCCAAGTTTCTGCACTTTGAAAAAATTGTGCATGTACCGGACTTTCTAGGGCTTCTAATAGTAGAAATGCACTCCAAAGAATTAAAACAGACAAGGTGATTTTGTAGCTGTGAGAAAATTTTGTGATGATTTTAAAGAAACCTTCCAACTCGTGTCGAAAGAAAATCGCGCTCATTCCCAATGTGGAAATAGTCAACGTCGTAATTCCAAGCCAACTTGGATTGATGACTACATCTATAACTGTTACAGAAATTGCAGTCAACATTAAGCTATTAGTTCGAGCATGATTTCTTGGGTGCGAGTCTGTATTTGGAATTGGTTTCAAGAACATAGAAATCACAACAAAATTTTCTATACCTACTAATACTGTCCTATTACTAAAGTTTGCATCAACCAATTGTGGGATTATTTTTCAAGCCTTTTCGTCGGTAAAATATCATTTTGTAATTGTTTTATATCTTACTTGTATAAACCAAATAAATACTTAACTCAACAGCAATAATGTAACTTATAGCACCAATAGTCTTCAATCTTACATATCAATTTTGATTAATTAAGTCTTTAATTTTACTTTTTGTATTTCCGCATATACTGAGATGATATGTCGAAATTTTAGCTAATTTGTTAATTAGAAAGTCAAAATTAAAGACACAACAATGCGATCGCTGCTATCAAACCATGTCAAAAGCGCTTGTACAGAATCAATACAACAATTAATGCAAAAGCTTCCGTACATTTATTTGTATTCACTAACTGGAAAATGTCTCAGTATACGGTTATAACTGACATTAATAAGGACATCAAATATCAATAATTTGAATAGCTGGATTTTCCTCTAAAAGTCTGCTTCAAAAAGATATAAACTAGAATTTTTCCTCAGTGTTGAATTGTGAAAATAATATAAATAATATACAAACAAGTATTGATTATTAACTTTCTTTCCAAAGTAAAATTGTTAAATTAGTTGCCAAAATGTATTCTCATACATAGATGGGTTTTCGTAATCTTTTATGCTTTAAAGCTCGACCACGCTAAGTCAAAATTTTAGATTGACTCACATCTTGCACCAAGAAAATTTGATGGATTTTAAACACTCAGTATAAAACCTTAAATCCTTGATTTAGCGATAAAAGGTAGTAAAAAGAATGTAGCTATATCGCACATCTTTTAACTTTATCTGGGTATATACGTAGAGGTGCAAGATATGAGTTGAGCTTTATTTTTCATGAGATTCGAGTTTTTATAATACAAATCTTTGTGCATCTTCACTATCTTCAAAATCAAAATTTCAATGTATGTCTGTAGATTCGATCACGACACAAGCCCATATTTAGTAAATACTTGAAAACTAGAGGAGTGGTAGGTGTGCAAAGTCCTCCCAAACAAATCGCATCATTACCGCAATATCCATTGGTAAATAAAAAAATTGCAGCAGAAAGAACTGGTTTATCTACGGAAACCCTCAAAAGATATCGATTAGGAGGATTACTACAGAAGGATATTCATTGGGTCGCCATTAATTCTAGGGTTATTCGGTATAACATTGTCCTAGTTCTTGATTGGATACAGAATAAAGATACTAACCCCCAGGGGCATATCAATGCAATTGAACGCTATTTAGAATCCCTTCCCTCTGGATGGCAAAAGCCTCGGATTAGAAGGTTATCGAATCAAACCAAACCATGAAGATTTAACGATGGTATGGTATCTGCTAAACATTACAAACCAAGAATAATCGTTGGCGATCGCACCCATCGCTCCAGTTCTCTCAATCGGTCCAGAGATGATTTCCACACCGCAAAAACGTAGGTGTTGCTCGACATCACTCAAGGGTTCCTGCACAATTAAGCACAAGTCCGCAGAGCCAGGAGTCGGTTTATTTGCTTTTGGCTCGAATTCTTCGCCAATTTGGTGGAGATTGATTTTTTGCTGTCCGAATGCAAGCGCTTTTCGTCTTTCTCCAAAAATAACTACCTGCATTCCCAGTACCCGATTGTAAAAATTGCAGGTGGATTCGATGTCTCTGACAGTCAACACCAGATGGTCTAATCGATCAATATTTATCATTGTGGCAAATTAATTCGTTGATTTTCAAGTCAATAACGTAGTTAAACAAAACTAATTGCAGAAGTATTTAACCTGAAACTCTTATCCAGCTTAAAAGTAAATGTGTAAATATTTCTGCTTGATTACTTGAGCAATGCAAGAAAAAATATCTCGGAAGCCTCTGGCGATCAGCAACAGTGAACACTAGGTATATCATAATTAATCCAGAATTAAATATTATTACGGATTTAGCTTACAAGAGGGGTTTAATTTGACTAGTTTCCTTACCCTCCTTCTATTTCGGAAGAATAATTCTCAATGTATGAAGATTTATCGATCGCAACTTCAAATTAAACTCAATTCGGCGTAGGCTAAAAGTAAAACTCTTGGGTGCCATGTCAGTTTTACCAATCTCGGAAGCCATCATTCGCCATAAATCGAACGCTTCATCCTACAGTCGTGGTGAAGATTATTACCGCCGGGGAGCAGTATATGACGTGAAAAAGCGCGGTAATTCACTCCAAGCATCAGTAGAAGGTAGTGAGATTAAGCCCTATCGAGTCAGTGTGAATTTTGATGCTGGGGGCATCACTTTAGCCTGTTGCAGTTGTCTCTACGATTACGATGGCTGGTGCAAGCATATTGTCGCTACATTATTAACCTGTACCCGTGCATCCAATGCAATAACAGAACGTCCCACCTCCGAACAGCTATTAGATAAACTTGACCATTTACAAACTCAACGTTTAGTTCAAGAATTATTGAGAAAAAACCCAGAATTAATCGATGATATCGATAGCTTTGTTAGTTTGCTCAACTCCCCACCCAGCAACAAAAAATCTCCTCCTAGCAAACGTCGCAGTCAAATCGATGTGACACCGATTCGCTCCCAAGTACGGCGGATTTTGCGCGATGGGTTGAGAGAATTAGAATATGGCAGCGAAGATGACCCATTTACCGAAGAATTGACCGCAATTATCGAACAAGCCCAGGAATTTGCCCGGCAAAGTGATGGAACTAGTGCCATTGCCATCCTCGAAGCCATCACATCTACATACGCAGAAGAATGGGACGAATTAGCAGAATACGGTGGTGATTGTTATTCGATCGCCGAACCTCTCGATATTGCCTGGACAGAAGCGATTTTATGTGCGGATATACCCGAAGCCGAAGCGAAGGATTTGCAAATTATGTTGGAATCTTGGCAAGATGAGATTGCCGCAGATTTCGGTATGAGTCTAGAAGCATTAAAGCAGGGTTGGAACTACGAACCACTACAACAAATCGTGGCAGGTAATACTTCCATAAAGCTTTGGCAAGAAGATACACGTCCAGATTTTGCCGACGATTTAATATCAATACGCTTGGATTACCTAGAACGTCAAAATCGCTACAGTGAGTATTTAAATCTATCCTTTGCCGAAGGGATGATGCAGCAATATTTAACCAAACTAGCAGCTTTAGGAAGAATTGACGAAGCCATGTCTGTGGCAAAAACCCAGATGGATACCGCCGAAACAGCCTTTGCTCTGGCTATGGTATTGAGGGACGATGGATACTTGTCGGAAGCGCTACTAATTTCGCGATTAGGACTACATTTATCAGGAAATCGCATCTACGAGTTTGCCTCTTGGACGAGCAATTTTGCGGAGGGAATGGGAGATACATCGACTGCGTTAAATGCCAGTATGGTTGCGTTTGAAGCGAAACCATCGTTTCGAGATTATCAGAAAGTAGAGAACTTAGCGGCAGATGCCTGGTCGCAAATCAAACCAGATTTACTAGAGATTATACGGGAATTAAAACACTGGTACGTAACAGAGGCGAAAGTTGATATTTTTCTCCATGAAGGGTTAATTGATGAGGCTATAGCAACAGTGAGCAGCAATAGTTATTATGCCTCGGAATTACTGGAGCGAGTGATGGATGCAGCCATACCCCACCGTCCCGATTGGGTAATTACTAAAGCACGGCAACTGGCAGAAGATATTATGAATCGGGGAAAAGCCGATCGCTATGATAATGCGGTTCGGTGGTTGAAAAAAGTTAAAGCTGCTTACGTGCAATTGGGTAAACAATCCGAATGGTCTGCCTATCGTGCAGAATTAGAAAACATCCACGGACGCAAACGTAAATTAATGGAATTATTCAAAGGGCTAAATAAAGTATAGAGCGATCGCGGCGAAAACGGGTGTGGCAAAGTCGATGATTTATTGATTATTTATTACTATTTTCAGGATAAAGAAGGTTTGTATCAAGCTGTTTTAGAGCGATCACACTTGTTTTGGCTGGTGTTCGATGTTGAAAATAGCTACTCTTTGAATTTGTATACAAGCTTACTCAACGTCAAGATTAGTTATGACTTTTGCAATATTTTTTGTCTTCTAGCTCATCTAAAATTGGGTATGTTTACCAGAATAAGAGGGCTAACGAATGTTGTTTATGATTAAGGCTTGCTCATCATCAATATTTATGCCGCGACGCTGTAAGTAAGGGCGTAAATTAATTTGTATAAACAAATCCTTCAATTGGGAGGCAATTTCTTCAGGAGGATTTCCAGATAAAGCAGTTGCGATTAAGCGTTCCGCAATTTTCAGTTCTCCACAATCGATCGCTGGTGGAATTTACCGCAGCAATGGGTATTCGGGAAGCAGAGAAATTCGGACAGTATCCCCAAGGGAAAAAATTACTGAGTAAGGCAATGTTGGAACAACATAAACAAAGCATTGCGCTTTGCTTATCGTATTTATTTTGGCTGGTGTAAGAAGATGAGCGATCGGTATTTCATGCAGGAAAACACTTCCCAAATGCTTGAAGTAATTTAGGGGAACCTTGGATACGAATCTTTCTTTGCAATAAAGCCCAAATCAAGTTTTGCTCCTTGGCAAGAAAACGTAACCAAGTTTGGCTATCCGCAGTCACAGAAAGATTTGCTTTACCAACGTGCCCATCTTGAACCTGTAATATTTTATTTTGAATCCTCACCGTTGCACGACGAGACTCATAACCAGTGAATGTGAAGTGGTATACAGCATTCAACCCCTCTGACTGATGACGTTGAAAGAGTAATGGCAATCCAAACAGAAAACCTGGAATCGATAGAGGACGAATACCACTGCTGACTCGTTTCATTGTTTTGTGGGGAAAGCGTTTGGCTACATAGGTTTCTGCATCCGAACCAGGTATGACATAAATTGTTTCGAGTTTATCTTGCAACGGTTTAACCACTTCTTGCACAAACGCTTTGCGATACCAAAGGTTACGCCTCCGGCGTATCGCTCAAAAATGGGGCAATTACATCTTCTCCAGCCGGACATGCAGCCATACAATAGGCGGCTTTATAGTTTGCTTTGAAGGACAAACTCTGCCACATCGAAGCTGATTCAGAATCACTGACTTTATGACGGTAATCGCGGGCATTTTTACTATCAGCAATTGTCTCTGCCCAATCAGTAAATCCACTCATAAATTCACGGTAATTATGGGTGTAACAGGCTGAAAAATTGAAGTTACCATCGTTACCAATCGCACCGACCGGACAAGCTGTGACGCATAATTTGCACTCCAAACAAGGATTGTAGTCGATGGGATGAGTATATTCAGTCACCTCTGCATCCAAGAGAATAGTTCCCAGCGAGATGAAATTACCAAACTTGGGATGTATTACCAAACGATGAATTCCCATATGTCCCAATCCAGCAGCAACTGCCACTGGTTTATGGGAAACAACCCACACTTTACCGGGAAATCGATCCATTTCCATTGGAAAACTAGCCCCGGGAACCATTGCTCTGACACCCGTTTGTTCCAAAGCTTTGGTAATTTTGCGGGCAACCTCATTGACATGGTCATAATTAGCATGAAATTCTACATTTGCTGCCGAACGGACTGGAGTGCGAATATTTTCCCGATTCATACGGCAGACAAAGCTAATCAAGGTTTTGGTTGCTGGAAATGCCTTCAAAATATCTGAATGCTGGTCAGCGATCGCATCTCTACCAATTTCCACAAAACCTACGTCATCAGCGCCCATTTCTAAGCAGAGCGATCGCAGTGAATCTGCATTCAATTTAACTCTATTTGTTGGCACATTACTAACAGACTGTTCACGCCACCATTTTACAGTTGGATGATTATCAAACTTAGCCATTATATCCCCTTTAATTAATATATGTATATACATGTTTTAGGCAAATTTTAAAATTAACCTACGGCTTTCACCTCAGACAGAAGCGCTAATAAGCTTTTCCACGAATCCTCTCCAAAGTTTTGCATCACTTCAGCTTGAGCTTGTTCCCACAAAGGTATAGCCTCTGTCAAAACCGCTTTCCCTTCCGAGGTCAGGGATACCAACTTAACTCGTCGATCCTCACCAGGTGCGATCGCTACTAAACCTCGCTTTTCCAATAAATTTAGATTGCGAGTCAGGGTGGTTTGGTCGGTAAATAACTCTTGAGCTAAACGAGTAATCGGTGTGGACTCAAGCAGGTAAATTGAGACTAACAGGGTAAATTGGTTTAACACCAACCCCACCGGACGCAAAGCATTGTCATACACCTGAGTAATAATCCGCGAAGCCCGACGAATATGCATACCCATGCAGGTTGCAGGTATTTGAGTGACTCCAAGGAGATTTGTTTGGGGGTTTTCCTCTTCCATAATATATGTATATACATGTATATTGAATTTGTCAATGGCGATTTGGTTTGGAATTGAGGCTTCTAGAACCAAGACTGGTAAATTTTGGCGCGATCGCATCCATATCTATTCTCTCAAACCCTACTTCGTTTATCTTTTAGATGCGATCGCCAAACAAGTCAATATTAGTCAATATTATTTCATTACATTATTCAAGCAATCGATGGGAGTAACACCCCATCAATACATAATGCAACAGCAAATCGAACGGGCAAAACAATTGTTACACCAAACCACCCTCTCGATCACAGAAGTTGCTTTTTCCTGTGGTTTTGCCAATCAAAGTCACTTCACACGCTTGTTTCGCAAACACACAGGAGTCACACCAAAAGCTTACCAAGATAGCTATTAGTTAGCCAAGGAAACTTTAACGTCCACTGCGTTGCAATGGTTATGTCGTGTCATTCTCGCACAATTGTGATTATCGCTCAATCAGTGAATGAGGTAAAGGATGAAACAGACTTGCGATCGCGCATCGTCCCCAAAATTGGTGAGTATTTTTCCGCAAAGCGATGGGGAATTTTTTTCTTTGATCAACTGTCTTTAGTCGAACGCAGTTTTCCGAAACCCCTACAAATCGCTTTATCTGTCGAATATAATCCGGTTGTACGCTATCTCGTCGAGCGTCATACCCCTGTGCATGAATCATTGGTTACATCCCCCAAGGTTTGGGCAATGATTTGTCCTCGATCTGATCATTGGCATGTGATGGCAGGACCAATCATCAGCAATGGTCAATTGATTGGTGTTGTGGGCTGCACACGCGAACAGTCAATGTCTGCTTTCGATACCCAGAATATTGCAGATATGAGTGCGGTCTGTTTACACTTGTCGGTTTGGGCTGCAACCGTGCGCTCTCAGCTTCAACAGCTTCAAAGCGATCGCTTAACACCTCGTGAATTACAAATTGCTGAGTTAGTTGCTTTGGGACTTACCAACGCGGAAATCGGGATTGAGCTTTGGATTACTGAAAATTCGGTCAAACAAGCTCTCAAGCGAATGTTTCGTAAGCTTGAGGTTTCATCTCGTGCAGAGATGGTGGCACAACTTTGGGTAACAAAACCCCAATTGAGTGTCCGAAATAAACAGAAAACGGCGTTCCATAATAGGGTATGAATACAGGTACAAAAAACATGAATTGTCCAAAATGCAACTGCGAACATAACCGTAAAAATGGAATAAAAAAATGTAGGCAAAATGACATCTGTTGTCATTGCGGTCGCCAGTTTATTCGGGATTATAAGCCAACTTATAGCAAGCAATTAAAAGAAGAATGCATTCAGATGTATCTCAATGGAATAGGCTTTAGAGCGATTTCGCGAGTCAAAAATGTCCACAATACAACAATTATCACCTGAGTAAAACAACTCGGTAAAAGTTTACCAGATGCAGTAGAGACATGACACTGCTATGTTTTTAACATTGGATGTGTTGCAATTATTGATTTAAATTACACATAATGAATACGATAAAAATACGTCAAATGCAGCTTTCCGATTTACAACTTGCACTGAGTTGGGCTGCTTTAGAAGGATGGAACCCGGGTATAAATGATGTAGAGAGCTTTTATGCTGCTGACAGTAGTGGATTTTTCGTTGGCGAATTGGATGGAGAACCCATAGGCTGTATCTCTATAGTTTGTTACGATAAAACTTTTGCGTTTATTGGACTGTATATTGTCAAACCAGAACATCGGGGACAAGGATACGGAACGCAGATTTGGCAAAATGCTTGGCAACAAATGACTCAAAGACTAGATTTAAATCGATGCAGTGTTGGCTTGGATGGAGTTGTTGAAAGAGAAGAAACTTATCGTCGTCTTGGTTTCATTCCAGCATATCGTCATATTCGTCATGTTTACGAGCTAAAAGATTCTGGTGTTGTACCAAGTTCCGTAATCCCACTAGCAAACGTACCATTTGCAGAAATTCTTCGCTATGATGCAGAATTATTTCCTGCTAGTCGTCCTCAGTTCCTCCAATCTTGGATTAATGTTAAAGGTGGGTATGCTTACGGGGTGATGGAATCTGCTAATCTAACAGGTTATGGAGTTATACGTCCTTGCCATCAGGGTTTTAAAATTGGTCCGTTATTTGCCGAGTCTACGGAAATTGCTGATTGTCTTTTCCAAGCATTAACATCTCATGCAGGGAAACAGCCTGTATTTATCGACATACCTGATGTTAGTCCTGCTATTTCTGTGTTGAGACAGCGCTATCAATTGCAACCAACATTTACCTGCATTCGTATGTATTGTTATCAAACACCGGTAATTGACAGCGATCGCATTTTCGGGGTAACAACTTTGGAGTTAGGCTAAAACCCATAGTTAAAATCAGCACTCGCTTTCATTTATCCTGCGAATGTATCGATTTTACCAGACGTTTAAACCGCGCTGATATTCATATAGAAATACTTACCCACCGTAGATTCTCAGCTTTGCGATCGCCCCGGCATCACCTCTGGTGCTGCCGGGGCGCAATCGCGTTAATCCTGTTCCAAGTTGATTATTGATAGATTCATGACTACTTGGTTTTCTGAGGGATATTTGTAGTGAGGTTGCTTAATTGGTGGACACAAGTAATCAAAGGAATTATCAGTGTGTTCCAATCGCAAATTACGAGGTGTATTCAAAGCGATAACTACATCTCCTATTTTCTCACAGCACTTGCAGTCACAAGCTGTTGCACCTACAACTAATATCTCTTTGAGATTCTTCGCAATATTGAGAAATCCCCTTGTATTTGTATTTCTAGGTAGTTGGGAAGCAACTTCGATTAATTGCTCAACTTCGGAACGATATTTTACCAAAAGAAAGTCGTCAATTTGGCACTTGCTTCGACAGGTTTTTGTATCTCCAAATTCCAGAACAAACTTTTTCAAGTCGGGAACTGGATTTTTTAAATCGATAGTTAGTGGGACAACAGCACGGGAACAGACTGTATAATCGTTGCAGTTAGGAAATTTTCTTCTGATTATCAGTTCAAAACGTTTGATGTAAATTACTAACAGAGATAAAGCCTTTTCTTTATCTTGGGGGCTAGAGAAATTGAGTTGACGGGTACTAAAAAGCTGAGGTATAACTTGCAATATTGCTTTGAGTTCACTTCCTTTAAACTTATTGCTCCATAATGCAATTGCATCACCTATAGTATTAATTGAATCCAAACGCAGAACAAAATAAAAAGAGATAATATTGATTAAATAACTACGTTTTATTTCCATTTGGACGTAGTTGGATATATAAAGCGGTTCCGAACTAAATTGAGATTCTAAATACTGGCGATAAGCTTGTGTTGCAAGTAATAATGACCTCATTACAGAGGTATCTAAAAAATGCTCTTGGACTGATGACCCTGACATATTTACTTATACCGTTATCTCTTCTTCTGGAAAATTGTTATCAAGTTTGACTCCAAAAGGTAAAGTGTCAAAGCCTATTTTTTCTAGAGTTATAATTGCGTTTTCTACTTCAACACTAGTAATTTTTTCTCGCTCAACTAGGGATAGAAATAGATTATATACATCCTGGTACTGTTCGCTACCATATTCAATCCAATTATTTTGATAAGCAAGTGCATCATGTAGTGCCATGACTATTTCTGTATAGGGGTCGTCCATATACATATCATGTAAAGAGCGCATTTTTCGTAATAAACTATCAGCAAAAACCGCAGCTACCGGTTCTCCTGCACACCTGGAGAGTTGTTTTAAATCTGATAATAAAGACTTAGTAGTTTCAACTGCACTTATTTCCAAGACAGCTTGTTCGTTATCCATCCAGACTCTCCCTTGATTGTTTTGCGATTATAAATGGGCATTATTTTGAGATAGATTTACTAGTTTAATTTTACATCTCGTTATCAGCTTATTGTGCTTGACAACGTAATAAGCTTGGAAGATGGCAAATCACTTTTTTTCCGAAATGCTTCCCGCAAGGTAGAAGTATCGAACCCTATCGGACGATTTTTACCTGTAAGCGAACTGGAAAAAGCCCTCAGTATATTCAAGATTAGTTCCTACCCTAAGCCCTTTGGGTACAGGGAACAATGTCGGTGAACGGAACTGGTAAGCTAGCCTGCGGCAACACTGCGCGTACACTAACGCAATAAAATTGCGTCAATGCTGTCAGTACAAAAATAGAGAGAGTGCTTATACTTACCCTATTTTTACCGATGAAATTTGCGTGAGATGAGAACGTGGCATGTGATTATGGCAAAAGCCTCTCCAATCAAAGAACATAGCTTCAAATTCAGCTTCTGAAGCAGTCAAAAACTAAATGGTGTAAAGATGGTGTAAGTCCAAACTCTGAGTCTGAAAGTCTTGCTGTACAAGTTCTGTTCTCGGACTGAAAATCCTCGTGTCACGAGTTCAAGTCTCGTTCCTGGCATAACAACCCAAACCCCTGCAAAGCACACCTTTCAGGGGTTTTTAATTTCCACTAAAACCCCATTTCAGCCATTTTAAGGGTGTAAATTTGGTGTAAGAATATGCCGACGTTGGACATTTTTGGACAAGTTTGGACATTTTATTGGGGTAAATTTGGGGTAAAGAAAAAGGCGGAGGGCAGAAGGCAAGCAGTGCGTTGCCGGGGTTTCCCCGGTTGTAGCAACTGCGGAGAGGCAGAAGGGAAAAGAATTTCTGTTTGCTTTGCAAGTTGAGTGCTTTATTCAAAATCAGGATGAAACACTGGACTTAGTAGTGGAATAGTTATTTAACCTCCCTTCTGCCCTCTGCCTTCTACCTCCTGCCTTCTCAGAAGGAGTATTAGTGTGGCTTCCAATGCCCCTCAACGCAAAGCCTCTAAGGGCACTGTCCAAATCAAAATCTCGAACGATCGCCTACAGCTAGTTTTTAGTTTTGGGGGTAAACGTCATTATCTTTCAACCGGTTATACCGATAGCAAAGCCAATCGCAAGCTGGCTGAGATGAAAGCTCGGCAAATCGAGTTGGATATTCTCTGCAACAATTTTGATGTGACGTTGGAACGATATAAACCCCAATCTCAGCAGGTTGAATTTACAACTGCAAGCGAGAATAAGATTCATGCGTCCTTGGCGGATTTGTGGGATAGTTACACTGAGTACAAACGTTCGAGTTTATCTCCCAGTACTTTGGCGAAGGATTACCATAAAATTTATCGCTGTATCAATGTGCATTTGCCAGTAAGGACTTTGGATAAAGCGATCGCAATCCGGGATTGGTTGATTGCAAATAAAAGTCCCCTGTCTGCGAAGAAGATTTTGACTCAGTTTTCGGCTTGTTGTGATTGGGCTGTCAAATCCCAGATGATTGGGGAAAATCCGTTTGAGGGAATGGCGAGTGATATTAAGGTGCCTTCATGCGATCGCGAGGAGACGGATATTAACCCTTTTTCTTTGGAGGAACGCGATCGCATAATTAGCGCATTCCGAGAAAACCGCTATTACAAGCATTACGCACCGTTGATTGAGTTTTTATTTATTACGGGTTGCCGACCATCGGAGGCTGTAGCTTTGCAATGGAAGCATGTTGCGATCGATTTTACGGTGCTTCGATTTGAGCAGGCTGTGGTGATTTCGTCGTCGGGGTTGACTTGTAAGCCGGGGTTGAAGACTCAGAAGAAGCGGGTTTTCCCAATTAATCAGCGTTTGGCTGGGTTATTGAGGTCGATAAAACCTGTTGGTGTGTCGGATGATGGGAAAGTGTTTCCTTCGCCGGATGGGAAGTGGATTGATGTGCATAATCTCAGCCGACGGGCTTGGAGGACTGTGTTGGCGAGTTTGGATGGTGTGAAGTATAGAAAACTTTACCAAACTCGGCATACTTTTATTACGATGGCTTTGAAGAATGGGGTGGATGTTAAGGATGTGGCGATTATGGTGGGGAATTCGCCGGAGATTATTTATCGCCATTATGCGGGGCAAAGTCGGGAGTTGGTTTTGCCGGAGTTTTAGGGGTCGGGGTGGGCGATCGCGATAGTCGCTACGCGATCGCAAAGCGAATGAAATTTGTGTGTATTTTAGTTGGCTTAATAGTTGGGAGGGTGATATCTGTAGGATGGTTTTACCCTGGATTTGATATAATCTGATGAGATTCTAGCCTACCGGAGATTAATCTATGACCACTGTCACATCAGAAGAGATTTCATTGGTTCGAGATGGTTTGGCTAGTCATCCTGAAGTTTTATCTGCTCTCAGTGTGATTGAAGAATGTGATGGCAATTTGGAGGATGCAGCAGAGGCTTTAGTAGTTGAGTCTGGAGTTAAATTAGATAGAAATGCTGGACTTGACTTAGGAGAAGCTTTTCTAAAACAGGTAGCACAAAAGTGCCGTAATGTGATTTGTGCAGAAGAATTTAAAGAGGAGTTAATAGACGGTTTCTCTCGTGACTTAATGAATGCACTTCTACCCGTTCTAATTACACAATTAACGCTCATGGGAAATTTACCAGAGGCATTAGCAGTTCCAGTTTTGATGTATGTTCTGAAGCGTGGCATTAGGAAATTTTGCAACACTCCTGATGCTGATTCTTAAAGACCGATAGCTGTGAAGGCAGACCAATAAAGTGGACTAGAAAACGGATATGGCGCATGGTTTTTAATTTCGTGTAAATAACGCCTAATATATGCGTTCGCTAATCCCTTACTCCTATGAGAAAATGCTTTATAAATATAAGGTTTAAGCTTTTCTAGCTCTTGCTCAGCTTGTTCAGTTCGTAAGCTAAGGAGCCAGGTTTGAGCGTGTTTAAGAAGCCTAGCTATATCACCTGGTTCTAATGAAGGGAGCGCTTTTAAGTCATTATAGAACTTAATCATTAAGAAGGCTGTAGGCAGATCATCTACAGACCAAAGAGAAACAATCAAGCGAGGAATGCCAGCCGCCATAAGACAGCGAGACAATCCTACTACACCATCTCCGGTCAAATTACCTAAGCCAGTTAAACATGCACTCAGAACAACTAATTCAGCATTAAGCTCTAAATGTAAGATATCGCCAGCAGTTAAAAATCCAGTATCATTTGGACTAGGAGCCAAAGCAATTGCTCCTGGTATACCTAGTTGTCTAATGTCATCTAGTAGTCCATGAGTTGCTAAGTGGATTAATCGTGCTTGAAGCATTCGTTGCTCAATCTCAACCTTAGTTGCCTCCGCTCCGATTAGAGCTTTTGTATCAAAAAGAGCCGCAATAGCATTAGCTTCAGCGCTAGCTCCTGGTAGAGAAGCTAATTGTTTTACAGACTTTCCGCTTATGGAAGGAATTAAAGGCATAGTTGGATTGCCAACCACTAAAAACCAATCATCATCTTTACTTTTATGCAAATCAAAAATCTTTAGATCAGTCGATTTTTGCCTCTGAACAATTAGATATAAAACCTGGATTGAAGGAGATATTGTGATAGTAAATTTTTCGATTAAATATTCATTATTAAAATCTTGAAGCGCAGCAAATGGGACTAGAAAAAGAGCATCTTGTGGAATAAAAGTAACTGTGCCTTGATTAGATTTAGGTAGATAGGAGATAATCTGAGCAATCAAAATTTCATAAAGTTTTTTCAGAGGTAAATAAACTTGTCTTTTGTGATCAGTATCTTGCTGAACTTCAGACAATATAGTTGCATCCTTTGATTTTTCAGCCCCAATAATGAGACGAGAATTAAAAATTAGATTTTTAAGTGTGATATCTTCTTGCTTCAGAAAGCTTATATCAACTTGCTTAAATTTGATCTCGCCTAATGGATTAACAACCCAGATATAAATTTTAGATTCTTGACCCAAATCATCATAAATAATTGAATACTCCACAAGAGTAGTTTCTCTTTGGATAGCAACTTCCTTAATACCTTTAAGGGATGGCGCACTTGCGAAATCCTCTAATGCATCCCCTAAAGTAGAAAAATCACTACGTTCAAGCAAAAGATCTACAAGAGCACGAGTACGACCTCGTTCAGCAATTTCTAAAGCTGCACCTACTTTATCTTGACTAACTAATACTTCTTGCAATAGTCGATAAGTTGTTTCTTGCTCCTCAAATATTGATATTCTTTGAGTATCATCTAATTTTTGCCGAAGAGCTTCCCAAACTTCGATTGAATCAATAAAGTTTTTCTCTGCTTCTAATAATTGACCATCTCTAAAGAAAGCAGCGCCTATATTACTCAGAGATAAGCCTTCTCCCCAACGATGTTCTATCCTCTGCTTTATATTCAAAGATTGTTGGTAATAGCTAATTGATGTTTGATATTGTCCTAAGTAGAAAAAGTTAATACCTAAGTTGTTTAAGCAGTTGGCTTCTCCGTATGAGTTATTAAAGTCTCGATAAATTTCTAATGCCTGTTCATGTTGTTCAATGGCTTTTTGATACTGCCGTAGCTGCCGAAAGGCATCTCCCAAATTCATTAGAGAATTAGCCTCTTTAAAGCGCTCTCCTATCTCTCGCTTGATACTTAAAGAATCTTGATAATAATTAGCTGCTAATTCATATTTCCCTTGCGAACAGAAAGAGAGACCTAAATTATTAAGAAGAAAAGCTTCTGTTGAACGATCACTAATATTTCGAGCAAGATCCAGCGCTTGCTCGTAGTAATTAACGGCTTTTTGGTATTGACCCAAAGAATCAAAAATAATACCCAAGTTATTTAAGGATTTGCTTTCCCCAACTTTATCATTTAATTCTCGTCTTATTTCTAGAGCACTTTGATGGTACCCAATAGCCAGTTGATATTGCCCCATACTTTGGAAGGTTCTGCCTAAGTTCTCTAAGGTATCTGCTTCTTCCCATTTGTTTCCTAGCTCACGTTTGATTTTTAAAGATTGTTGATAAGATTCAATGGCTTGCTGAGAGTATCCAAGATCACGAAAAGTAACTCCCAAATTGTTTAAACAACGAGCTTCTAGAGAACGATTACCAATCTTACGTAAAATCGAGAGTGATTGCTGTTGACATTTAACAGCCTCTTCATGTTGTCCTAAAGCGTTATAAGAAGAGCCTAAATTTCCCAAGCAAAAGGCTTCTCCTGCCTCATCTTCCACCTCTCTCGCAATTTCTAGCGCTTGTTGATGTAGTTCAATAGCTTTTTGATCTTGTTTTAAGTTAGAGAGAGTGTTGCCTATCTTCATCAGGGAAGTTCCCTTGCCTTTTCGATCAGCTATCTTTTCTCTAAGAGACAGCAAACTTTGATAATATTCAATTGCTTTCTGAAACTGTCCTAACTCATCATAAACATCACCCAAATTCTCCAGAGAAAGAGCTTCTCCCGACTCATCATCTATCTCTCGTGATAAATCCAGTGAGTACTGATAATATCTAATCGCCTGCTGATAATCTCGTAAAAATTCGTAAGAACTACCTATTCTTCTCAAAGACCTAGATTCTTCTGAGCGATCGCCGATATCTCTAAAAATCCTTAACGATTTTTGAAAAAACTCAATTGACAATTGGTAGTTTTTGTCGGAATAAAAAGCGCCGCCTACATTATTTAGAGCAATTGCTTCTTCCTCACGGTCTTTCAACTCTCGATATAGCTCTGATGCTTGCTTCCAACTTTGTACGGCAGACTTGAACTGCCCAGATTCATATTGTTCGTAACCTTGATCTGATAGTCGATCGGCTTCAGCTTCCTTATTGCCGTTGATAGACTTTGGGATAAATCTCCGGAACCAGCCAAACACTCTTATGTTCATCAGCCTTCTCTTTAGCAGAATTCATCATTGAAGATTCAGAAACTTGACCACCTAACTATTTATTAACCCGAAAGTTTCCGTCTATCACACCAAGCAATCTAGTTAAATAAGGCATTACAGATAATTTTGTCATAATATCAATAACTTTTCCGGATATCGTCAATATCCACCTAATTATACCGAATTTTTCTAGATAGCTACCCATATTTGGGTGGATATCAAGAATCTTTCTGGCTATTATCCTTTTTCGGTTAATAGACGGAATTATTCGGTCTATTAACCTCATTTTGCACGTAAGTACAAGCTTTGGCTCTATATTTATCGCTGTTAGCGTAGCTTGGCGTTAGCCATTATCCCGAAATTTTCTGGATATTATCCGAATTAGGACAATAGACAGAATTTTCAGGATGTTTTTATCATGGAACAACGCCCCAAAAAGTTGATGGAGCAGGTGCAGGATGCCATTCGACTTAAACATCATACAAGTTGCGATCGCACCTCAATATCCCCAAAAGTGACAGTCAAAGTAAACCAATAACTATATTTATTACCCTTGGACACCCACCCCCCAAATTTTTAACCATGAGGTGGACTAATTACCCAAGTAGCGATCGCCTCTTCCATATAAACGCGATGGTCGTAGACCGGGATGCAGCCCATCGCACCAATCTATTCCCAGGGGTAGCAACCAAAAACAAAATAATTACTATATTTATTCACCCTGGACACTTATCCCACAACTGCGATCGCGCAAAGCTATTGTGGGTGCGATCGCAAATTCGCAAATAACGTGATCGCGTAGCGGAGTTCTATCGCACCTCATATATTCCCAAGGGTGACAGTCAAAGTAAACCAATTACTATATTTATTTATCCTGGACACCTATCCCGTCAACTTTATTAACCATCTGGGGAAAATCAAGTTGACTCGTTACCTAAGTCGCGATGGTCGTAGACCAAGATTCAATAGACGCGATCGCCGCATTACCGTGGGAATTTACAATAAAATGAGAATATAGTGGCAATATCGAGGGTAAATGGGAACTAGACTAAATTTATTTTGGGCTTATGCATCTTTTCTCTAATTCTTTTATTTGTCCCTTTAAATTATAGGCAATAATTCTTCCTGTAATTCGTCCATCTAAATTGTCATACAAGTATGAAGAGTGAGCATCTTCAGCAGCTATAACCATTGCTAAGTCTGAATTGCCGGACAAATTGAGTGTTTTTTCCATTGTATTTGCATCTTGCCAAACATATTGATCGCAGAAAAATATATTATTTCCAATTTCATCTTTTATTGCTGATTGTAATGGGTATGCAATCAAATCAGAAGAATGTATGATATTAACCCATCTAAATTGATTCGTTGTGTTCGCATAACTTGTAAATGTGTGAATATGAGAAAAATTTAAATCTAGTAAATGCTTGATAAAAAGTAGTGGAGAACCCAATGTAGTGATACTAGCTACATCTATATTTTGTAAAAAATCACGAAATCTAAAAGCAGCATCATGTTCTGGTAAGTTTTGGGAAAATAGGATATCCCAAAGTATAACGCTTCCTAATGAATGAGCGATAAAATGAATATTTTCCTGTTTTGGATGGTCTTTAATATATTGCATTAATTGCTCCAAAACAACTTGACGAATTGCTTCACCCCTAGCTGGATTTTGATAAATTAGAAAATCTCCTAGAAAGTTGTTTACGAAGTCCAATCTTCGCTGAAGATATCTATAAAAGTCTTTTTTTAACCATTGATATTCTGGATGTTTCTTATCAGCCTTGAATATATCATCTTTAATGCAGCTATTAATTTGATTTTTTTTATTATTAAATAAGTTTCCCCAAAAACTAGAATAAAAAAGGGGATGCTCATAATAATCATCCTGATTAAATTCTTTTTCTATATGTGTTATTAGTGCCTTTGCGTAGTCACAATTTTTAGTATTAACACCATGCAAAAAAAATACAAGCATATTCATCTGAACGTAAACTAGACAGATTTTAACTCATAGATTTTTCAATAACCTCAGAAAAAACTTTGAAGGCATTTCTGATTTTGATCGATTTAATTTGACTTTAGTAATTTTCTTTGGGTTGAGTTTAACTACGACAAACTCAACCTATTGACCAGGGGAAAATATTTTTTTCAACAATAAATACCGTAAATCAACAAAAAACGCGATACAAACTTTCATTGTAGATTTTCCCGAACACAAAACTGATTTTACTATAGCGATGGTCGTAGACCGGGATGCAGCCCATCGCACCCGTTATATTCCCAACAGTGACAACCCAAATAAACCAATTACTATATTTATTCACCCCGGACACCCACCCCAGAACTTTTTAACCATTTGGTAAAAATCTCACCCCGTCCATCTTTTGGCTCAACAAATTCATACACCCGTTCCCGGTTCCCCCTACTTCCCAATCGC
>NZ_JAYGHN010000030.1:0-74226 GCF_034931845.1 Calothrix sp. UHCC 0171 | reverse complement strand
GTGCATAGGATACAGCTAAACCTGCTGGAATAGTAACAGGCATTACAGCAATGCCACCTAACCCAGTAATAAAACCTGTGCCAGCAGCATAAGTAGTTCTCCAGGCAATAACAGAATTAATTGCATCTTCAACAGTAGCTGTTTGACTCAAATGTTCTGCTGCAACTTGCTCTGCAGATGGCAGAACACCTAACCCATTAATTCCGGCATTAGCTATCCACTCAAGAGTTGATTGTACGAGATTGCTTTTATCGTTGTTGTCTTTAGCTGAAAACATAAATTTCAAATTTTGTATATTACTGTATATTTTTTATCTCCAGATGTTGTAATAAGGCTACCGTGATATTCCCAGTTCACAGTAATTTTATAAAGATGTTCACAAATTATTGCTTTTTCTTCGATTTCGGATTTCTTCTTTCAACATTTCTAATTGAGTACACTCAGGCTCTCCATTAAACATTTCTCTTGCCCAATGTTCGCAGTTATAACGTAGCTTATTCCAAACTAGGTTAAGTGTTTTTGATTCTTTAATACGTTCCTCAACTAGACTGTATGGAACAGTTTGAGGAAGATGTTGTTTTACAACCCATTCAGGATGATAATTTAATTCGTGAACATATCCAAATCCCTTCTCTACAATGCTATTTTGAGGTTTTACTGTTGCTCCTGTAAAAAAATGTGCAACTCTAAAACCTTGAGAACTTGCTACTATAATGCCGTAGTGATCGTAGTTTTGATCTTCATCATCTTTACAAGATATAGCAACAAGATCACCAATTTTCACCACTTCAGCATTAATATCGGCAGTATCGGGGACTTTATCAAGAAGAATAAAGTATTTTGACAAAAAAAGTAATTGAATTTCAGTTTCTCTGAATGGAGATTCTGTCCATTTAGAGTCACATTCTGGAATTAATTTAATAACTTCATCAAATTTTTCCTTTGCCCATTTTAAATGTTTCTCAAGATGCTTAAGAGAGCGAATATGCTGCTCTCTACTCAGTTTATAGAAATTCATGTCAAGCTTGATACCTAAACATTCAGATGAACGTTCGCAGATATCTATAATTTCTGTATCCCTAGTATGTCTAACAATTTGGTTCAACTCATGTTTGATAGTACCATCATGAAGATGATTTTGGATTTCTCCAAGCAAATATAAAATTTTCGCAGTACAGGAATTCTTAAACATAATTTTTTCTCACTTTTCAGAAAGAAGAAGCTTTATTATTGACTTTTTCAGCTTGCTTCTTCTGTTTTTGTTTTTCATTCTGTTCTTGTTCCATCTTCTCTAAAAGTGTTTCAGAAATAATGGGAGCTATGATTTTACAAGATGGGATTACACTTCCGGCAATTTTTGAATTGGAAAAAGAAGACATAGTTTTTCTCCGCAAGTCGAAATATAATTCAATATAGTCTTTAAAAAATTAAGTTGGCAACCTGTTATTTATACGGAATGTTTATAAATGCCTCAATTTAGAGTATTAGTAGATTAATTATAATAAGACTTTATATATCACAAAAATTACAATTATCTTAATTTATAAAAAATATATTTTTATATAGTATTTTTACGCAAATAATAGAATTATTTAGTATTAATTTGTCTTGAGAAGAATATAAGAAAGAATCAGCTTGGCTTATCAAATCCAATTGTCCAAGGGTGCAGTAAAACAACTCAAAAAACTACCAGCAGATATTAAAGGAAGGATTGATAAAAAATTCTCGATTTAGAAATTGAAACCCGTCCAAATGGTCTCAAAAAATTACAAGGTGATTATAAATTATCTCCTATCCGAGTCGGAGATTACCGAATCTACTATATTATTGCTAATATTTAAATTGAGTGATCGAGTAAATATAATCAGCTTATGAAAATTTTCACTGCGATTGTCGAACGAGATACTGATACTAATCTGTACGTCGGTTATGTTCCTGGGTTTTCTGGAGCGCATTCCCAAGGAGAGACTTTAGACGAGTTACGTGATAATCTTCGCGAAGTCATTGAAATGCTTTTGGAAGATCACAAGGTAGAATTGAACACGGAGTTTGTTGGTACAGAGCAAATTGTGATTCACTAAGTTATGAGTAGTATTCCCGTCTTCTGGAAAATTTAGGTTTTGTAGAAGTTCGTCAAAGAGGTTTGCACAAGCAGTTTCGTCTCCAGCATATTCATTCAGCGCTTCAGGGTGAAAAACGTATTTCATTATTCAAGCAACTGTCTCACTTGCTTCAAAGCTTCGTCTCCATCAATAATCGGAACAGAGCCATTTCTAACTTCATTTCGTCGCTGCTTTGCCTTATTTACCCAGGCTTCTTGAATCGCAGAATCGGTATCAAATTCCAAGCTTTCCACCAGTTTATCAGCCAGAAGCGCCCTAGACGCGCTAGGCAAAGATAATAATTCTTCGGTCAATTGTTCGAGCGATCGCATGATTAAACGCAAGCTGCTGAATTTATTCGTATTTTAACAGCTATTGAAATGCGATCGCACCAGCAAACAGAACCATTCACACTACAACCCAAAATCTGATGCACTAAATAACAGCAAATTTTCCGATTCAATTAACACTGAATAATATTAAATCACACTTTTAATTAAGGTTTGAGTTCTTGAATCACTTTACCAGAAGTAGTAAATGATACTCCTTGCTGAAAACTTGTGCTAATCATTACTGCCTCAACAATTGGCTCAGTCACACTTTTTGTCTCTGCTACCCACTCGACAATAAAGTTCGCTCCAGAACCTCCACTGACATCCTGTTGGGGAATGAAGAATTCTGTGGTGGCAAGGGGAGAAAGTTGTAAATTTCCCTCTGTTTGCTTTTTGACTAATTTTCCAGTTGAGTCGTAATAACGAACGGAACGAATGACGATTGGGTCAGTTAAACTGGTATTACGAATACTCAAAGTTACTGTTAGAAGTAATTGTTCTTGCTTGTTACCGTGATAAATGTGGGAGTAAACAGGAACATAAATAATTTGTCCTTTACTGACTGTAATTTGATTATTGGATGTTATAGACACGCTTGTGCCATCTTGAGCAATTCGTGTTAGGGATGGAACTGGGGTTGGTGAATTTGCAGTTTGAGATGGAGCATTATTTTTTGTTGTGTCACATGCAGTTAAAAGCATAATAATGTAGATAATACTAACGATCGCAACTCGCTGTATGACTATAGATTTAGTTGTTCTTGACATCAATTCAGCCATCCCCAGACTCTATGCAACTACTGTAACAGCTGGGCGATCGCACAGGTTTAAGGAGAAAATAACTAAAATTCTCATGATCAAATTCTCATGATGATAAAAAAACTCATATTTAACATCAGAGATTGAGCAACTCAACCAGCAGTTTCTTCCCGAAAATAGTGCGATGGTTCAGCCTGATTATAGTGATGACAATATAGAGATACCCAAAATTCCGAAGATATCTGAATTGGGTTTGGTTAACGAAAATTACTTACCTAATCAGCATCAATGTTTACCTGAACTCAGTGCGATCGCTTTTGCCTGTAAACGTAGTCCAGTAGGTAAAAAATTACCTGATGCTTTTTATATTCATATTTCTGCATTGTCTACCCTGGAAGAGTTGCTGCAAGCATACGAAAGCCGAGCTAGAAGTGTAACTGCTCAAACTCACGGTGCAAATTTAGTCAAATTTAGCACTAATCAATTCAAAATATCTTACTTATTTTATCCTGACTTTGACACCGATCCACACCCAGGATTACAAGCCAGCATTCAAGTCAACTTGGAAACACTGGAGGTTACTCATCGGGACTACAGCCAATCCCAGAATCCCCCGATTCTCCATCGCAAAGAAACTTTTGTTACACCTGAATATCCCCTTTATCAGCAATTCGCCGCATTAACCAAAGCCCAAGAAAGCTTAGGCTTGCTGACAAATACTCAAACTATCGGTACACGGGCTGGTTGGGAAGAACGTTTACAAGCTTATAATGTGGAAATACAGGGACATCGCCTCATCCAGCGCCAAGCAACCATCAGCACCCTGGAATCTTTCCCACGCCAAATCGAGCGTCACAAAGCCGCAATTGTTCGCAATGACTTGTCTCGCCCCGTACGCGCAGCTTTAGAAGCTGGTTTATTTACGCCAGAGATAACCTTTTTTGACTACGGCTGTGGACATGGGGGTGATGTTACTCGTATATCACAACAAGGTTTTATCAGTGCCGGTTGGGATCCTTATTATTTGCCAGATACTCCCCCAACACCAGCAGATATTGTTAATCTTGGTTATGTAATTAATGTCATTGAAGATACTGGTGAGCGTCGTCAGGCATTAGTTAATGCTTGGGAACTGACTCGAAGACTTTTAATCATATCTGCCCAAGTCACCCTTGCTGATACAAATAAAGGCACCATCGCTTATGGTGATGGTGTAGTCACAACCCGCAACACGTTTCAGAAATATTATGAGCAGGAAGAATTAAAAATTTACATTGACCAAGTTCTTGGTGTTGATGCGATTCCTGTGGCTTTGGGCATTTATTTTGTGTTTCGGGATGAAGCCCAAGCACAGTTATTCCGGGCTTCTCGCTTTCGTTCCCGTGCCACCACACCGAGAGTTAAAGTTGAAGTTAAAGGGTTTGAAGATTACAAGGAATTACTGACACCCTTGATGTCTTTTGTAACTGAGCGGGGAAGATTACCAAGTAAAGGAGAATTAGCTGAAGAAGCGGAAATTTGCAGTGAATTCAGGACATTAAAACGAGCATATCATGTCATTTTACAAGCAACTGACCCAGAAGAATGGCAAGCGATCGCTCAAAAACGTCGTCAGGATTTAATGCTGTATTTTGCCCTTTGTCAATTTAGTCGTCGCCCGAAATTTTCAGATTTAGCACTTCCTGTCCAAGAAGACATTAAAGCCTTATTTGGTACTTATAAACAAGCCGGCATTGATGCGGAGGCAATGCTTTATAGCTTGGGTAATACAGAAAACATTATCGAACGTTGTCGCCAAAGTCAGATTGGCAAAAAGCTGGCTAATTCTCTCTGGGTTCACATCTCGGCATTGGAAAATCTTGATCCCTTACTGCGCCTTTATGAAGGATGCGCTAGTCGCACAATTGGACGTATGCAAGGAGCAAACGTGATCAAAATCCACACCAAAAGTCCAAAAATTTCCTATTTATTTTACCCCGATTTTGACACTGACCCCCATCCAGCCCTACAAACCAGTATGATTATTGATCTACGGGATTTACACGTCAGCTATCGGGATTTTGATCAAGATAATCCACCTGTGTTGCATTACAAGGAAGCTTTAGTAACTCCTGACTATCCACAGTATGAAAAATTTACCCGCTTAACTCGTCAAGAAGAAGAGTGGGGGCTACTGGATGACTGGCGGAGTATAACCCATCGTTCTGGGTGGCTAAAATGCCTAGAGGAGCATTGCACCACGCTGAAAGGATATCAGTTACTGCGGCGCAAGGATGCCGACCCTTATAAACTAAAGGTATTACGTGCGGCTGTCAACACCCGGCGATATCAAAAACGTCAGGAGATTCCGAAAAATGACGATAGCAAAAATGTTTCTGCTACCACAGATGGGGAGAGTGAATCTTCAAGTCAACAAACCTGATTAACAAACCCCTATTACTCTGTCAAGCTAACTTTGCAGGGACAAAAATCTCCGCGTCTCCGAGTCAATCTCAACCCGTCAATTCTGGGTTTGCGAACTCCTAGTCGCCTTGGTAGGGCAATCGAAAAAACCCTTATCCGCCTATTTTCCGTAGTGTCTCATCAAGACGACTGACATTTTCCTGTTTACCTTGTCGATCATAGATATCACGAGCTTTTTTGAAAAGTGCGATCGCATCTTTAGATTTACCCTGCTTCATCAAAAATGTACCACGCAACTCGAAAACCTGAGGATGATTTCGGTCTAGGTTCATGGCTTGTTCGGTAGCCCACATCGCACCAGTGTTCTCACCTAAACGTAGTAAGACGGTTGCTAATCCTAGATAAGCATCAATATTATTGCGATTGAGTTGAATCGATTTGCGATATGCATCTTTGGCTGTGCGGTTATCACCTAAATTGCCACTAACATAGCCTAAGGCATATTGAAAATCTGCATTGTTTGGGTTCAGCGCTACTGCACGGCGATAGGAAGATAATGCCGACTGAAGATTTCCTTGCAGTGCATACAAATAACCGATACCCGAATGGATTGAGGCATTTTTCGGTTCGAGATTTACAGCTTGTTGATAAACACTGATTGCACCACTATAATCTCCCGCATCGACAAGTCTGCGTCCTTCATCTAGCAGTTGCTTAACCTCTTGTGTTGTGCGCTGCACTACTGTCATCTGCGCCTGGGCAACTGAGGGAGTTGTTACTGAAATACTTCCTAAAATGAGAACACTAATAACCAATGATGTTCGATTGTACACAGTAAATTACCTGAAAGTTTTTTTACAACTTTTTAAATACGCTGGATACTCAAAGGCTTATCCAAAGCAGCACCACACTTTGACGAGACTAAAACAGACACCACTGACTGGACTCGTTGGCAAGTGTTTCACAATTTCCGAGATTGCTTGTACATTAAAACAAAAATTTCTCGATTTGAAAACTCCATTCCTGTACTTTTATGAAAGATTTACGATGAATTGAGTATGTTCCCCATTGCCAAAATCTTCTCATAATTCTCTATCATGGAACTATTCCTGTTTGAGTCAGGCAAAGTTCCTCTCAATCACCCATTAACTCTATGTATTGAAGCGGGAAAACTCCAATAAATCCGACCATTAGTAACTTTTTTGGAGGTTTTTGAGGAAAATTACTGATGGGAGCAACCATCAATCATTTGTATTTTTAATGTCATGTCCCCATAGTTTGATATTTTTCACAAGTCAAATGAGGTTTTCATAGTCTGGAAAAAACTATTTGCAGTCATCAAAAATCATCAAAAAGTCATTACATATCATCATAAAAATTAAACTTTCAACATCTGCAACTACGGAAATATCTAGGTTTTGTTGTTTTTCCCCAATTCTTATTACCAAAGATAGATTACATAAATATTGCTAGTGATAGATATCCATGACACCTATTTGTCATTTAATTACAAACAAAGATGCGATATATCACAGCATTTTACTTAACTGGTAAGGGGAAAATTTAAGTTATGTCATACGTAAACAAAGTTGGTGATGATGTTATTCAAGAGCCAGCTGTAATCAATCGAGTCACTGATTATCATGATCGTGTGCGTTGGGGTCCGATTATCTCTGGGTTGCTGGTTGCATTAGCGACACAATTAATTCTAAGTGCGATGTTTTCGGCGATCGGTGCAGGTAGTATTGAAGCATCGGGTAGACCGAGAACTATCGCTGGAGATGTCGCTGGAAACGTTGGTATTTGGTCAACCATTGCTCTGTTGATTTCTTTGTTTACAGGTGGTTGGGTGACAGCTCGTGCTTGTGGTCCGATGAATCGTAATACTGCACTCCTTAACGGGGCAATTCTCTGGGCAACAACTTTGGCTGTTAGTTCCTGGTTACTAGCTAGCGGTGTATCTGGTGCATTTGGTGTCGCTGCATCTAATGCCGGTGAAGTCATTAACCAAGTACAGCAACAGGGTGGTGTGAATGTACCCCAAACTAATGTAACTGCCCAACAAGCCCGTGAAACTGCATCTGCAATTCGTCAAGGTTTGTGGTGGTTTGTTTTTGGTTCTTTGTTAGGTTTACTCGCTGCGATGATGGGTGCTGCTGCTGGTACCCGCAGTCCCCGTAATCATAATTACTAGTGATTCGCCAACCCAGAATTGACGGTTGAGACTGATTCGGAGACAGGGAGACGCGGAGACACGGAGATTTTTGTCCCTGCAAAGTTACTTTGGTGAACTACTAGGACAAAACCGCAAAAAATACAAAACCAAAAATACACAACACACGGAATCACAGAATAAAATTAAATTTTGCAATTCCAGCTTTTCGACTATGATTGTTGCCAAATTGCCTGGCAATTTGGGATGAAATCTTTACTGACAATGACAAATGTAGAGACCTTGCAGTGCAATGTCTCTACAAACTTTAAAATCTAAACTGTCACTTTTTCCAACATTAATTTAGAACGCTTCACTAGTTCAGGAATTGCAACGGGATAATTTCCCGTAAAACAAGCCGAACAGAAATCGTTGGTATTTTCCCTGGTTTCTTCTAACATCCCTTCCCAAGACAAATAAGCTAGGCTATCAACTTCGAGTTGGTTGGCAATTTCTTGGACAGACATTCGGGCTGCTATTAATTGATCTTGGGTATCCGTATCAATACCGTAGAAACAAGGATGAGTTACGGGAGGGGAGGAAATGAGCATGTGAACTTCGACTGCACCTGCGTCACGCAAGGCTTTGACTAATTTACGGCTTGTTGTTCCTCTGACAATTGAGTCATCGATAATTATCACCCTTTTCCCAGTTAACACATCTTTAAGCGGGTTCAATTTCATTTTGATGCCCGATTCGCGCATTGCTTGAGTTGGCTGAATAAAAGTACGTCCAACATAACGATTTTTGATCAACCCCTCAGCGTAGGTGACACCCGATGCTTGCGAATATCCGATCGCAGCTGGTATACCTGAATCGGGTACACCAAAGACAATATCTGCATCTACTGGTGACTCTTGTGCCAGTCTTCGTCCCAAACGCATCCGGTAACTATACAGCGTCTCGTTGTGCATTAAGCTATCGGGACGAGCAAAGTAGATCATTTCAAAGACGCACAGTTTTTTTTCGGGTTGCTGACTCCAATGATATGATGCTAATCCAGTTTCGGTAATCCAAACAACCTCACCAGGTTCGACATCCCGCAAATAATCCGCACCAATAATATCCAAACCACAAGTCTCGGAAGCCAAAACGTAGCGAACTGGATTTTCGCCATAAGTGCCAATCACAAGCGGACGAATCCCATTGGGATCGCGTACACCCATCACCCCTACAGGAGTCCCAACTACTAAGCTAAATGCTCCTTGACAGCGATGGAATGCCTGAATTGCCCCATCTAACCAATCTGACCCGGCGTTGACCTGTTGGGCGATCGCATAGGCTATCATCTCGGAATCGGTGGTCGTCACTAGGTTAATACTGTCCTTAACCAACTCTTCACGCAATTGCACTGTATTGACTAAATTACCGTTATGTGCTAGTGCTATTTTACCTAGTCGGGTATTGACAACAGCAGGTTGAGCATTAACTTTGCGGCTAGAACCAGTAGTCGAATAGCGGGTGTGACCAACACCAATTGTGCCAGGTAATTGGCTTAAAACCGATTCATTAAAGACTTGAGAGACTAAGCCCATGTCTTTGTGCAAATGAACCTCGTCGCCTGCAAATGTGGCGATACCAGCCGATTCTTGACCTCGGTGTTGTAGTGCATACAAACCGAAGTAAGTTAGTTTGGCAACGTCTTCACCGGGCGCGTAGATGCCAAAAACGCCACAAGCTTCCTCTGGCTTATCTGGTCTTTCTTCCTGATGATTTGATTGATTGTCTAAATCCAGAGTGACGGGATGGTCGGGATTCATTGCTAGGTCTGCTCCTGATGCATGAGGGTGTCGAGTCACTGGAATGGTGTCAGATTTATGTCGCTGGATAGAAGTAGAATTTTTAAATATTTCTTAACCGCCCATTAAAACAGTAGCGTATTTATGCTCATAGAGGAATAATAAGTTTTCAGATTTTAGTGGGGAAGTGCTGAGTAGTGAGTAGTTAATTCTCATTTTCCACTGCTGACTCTTCAATCCTAAGTGTTATTTACTCAGCACCTCACACTTTCTACTCAGGACTCTAAAATTAACCGACGCTCGATCGCCTGGAAAAATTTTTCTGACATTTCTTCCATCGTAACTGCGATCGTAGCTTGGTTGTCTGCCGTTAAAACCCGCAAACCATTGTCGCAATTACCAACCTTGCCGATTTTTTGCCATTGCTGTCGGAGGTTTTGGTGGAGGTAATCTTCCCAAGCGGGTTGTTTTTCTGGAGATACGGAAACCAAAATTCTGGCACCAGTTTCACCAAATAAAACTTCATCCCACCGGAAAGTAGAGAAGTTTGCGGGTAAATCTAGTGTGATTTCTGCGCCCAAATTGTTACTAATACAAGCTTCGGCGATCGCAACAATTAAACCACCTTCGGCACAATCATGGGCAGAACTTACCCAGCCTTGGGCAATTCCTTGACGGCAAGCTTTTTGTACCCGACGCTCTAAATCAAAATCAACGCGGGGAGGTTTTCCGGCAACGGTGTTGTGAATGGTTGCTAAATACTCGGATGCACCCAATCCAACTGGGGATTGTACAGATACACCTAATAAGTAAATTGCATCACCAACATTTTTCCATCCTTGTCCGCAAATTTTCGATAAATCATTGATTAAACCAACCATCCCCACCACTGGAGTTGGATAAATTGGCTGGGGATTTCCCTGGGAATCCAGCGTCTCATTATACAAAGAGACATTTCCACCCGTCACAGGAGTCTCCAACTCACGGCAGCCTTCCGACAATCCCCGACAAGCTTCAGCCAATTGCCAATAACCAATCGGTTTTTCGGGACTGCCAAAATTTAAATTATCCGTCACCGCTAATGGTTCTGCACCCACGCAAGATAAATTGCGTGCCGCCTCAGCCACAACAGCCTTGGCACCCTCATAGGGGTCAAGATACACGTAACGGGGATTACAATCTACAGTTGCGGCAACACCCTTTGTTACAGATGCAGCATCTTTCGTCTCTCCAGCTTCTAAGGGGCGTAGGCGAATCACAGCCGCATCGGCTCCACCAGGCATGAGTACCGTATTATTCTGGACTTGATGGTCATATTGGCGATAAACCCAACGCTTCGAGGCAATTGTCGGTGTATCCAGCAAAGTGAATAAAACATCATTCCAACTTTGCCAGTTGCCATTAATTTCAATTCCCTGGAAGGTACAACTAGGCAATAAATCGGCTGTCCATTCCCAAGCTTGAAGAGCATATTCGGGTGCTTCTGTCAATACTTCTCGCTCATACAAAGGAGTATTTTCTGACAATGCAGTTGCGGGAATCTCCGCAGCAATTTCTCCTTGGAAGAATATTCTCACAATCGGTTCTGCAATCACAGTTCCCGCCACAACTGCTTGCAAACCCCAACGGTGGAAAATATCAATTAATTCCTGCTCGCGTCCCTTGTGTGCTACAAATAACATCCGCTCCTGTGACTCCGAAAGCAGATATTCGTAAGGCACCATCCCGAATTCCCGTGCGGGAATTTTATCTAAATCGAATTCAACCCCAACTCCACCTTTAGCAGCCATTTCCGATGTCGAACAAGTAATACCCGCAGCGCCCATATCCTGGGCGGCGACAACTGCACCTGTTTTAAAGGCTTCCAAACAAGCTTCAATCAGTGACTTTTCTAGAAATGGATCACCAACTTGTACGGCTGGGCGATCGTCCATAGATTCATCACTAAGTTCAGCGCTCGCAAAGCTGGCACCACCCATGCCATCGCGTCCAGTTGTGGAACCCACATATAATACCGGATTTCCGTAGCCAGAAGCCCCTGACTTGACAATTTCGGCTGTTTCCATTAAGCCCAACGCCATCACGTTCACAAGGGGATTTCCCGAATAGGCGGGATCAAAATAAACTTCACCCCCAACAGTGGGAACCCCAACACAATTGCCGTAGTGGGAAATGCCAGCAACAACTCCCTGGAAAAGTCTTTGGGTTCGGGAATCCTCTAATGAGCCGAATCGCAGTGAATTTAGAATCGCCATGGGACGCGCACCCATTGTAAAAATGTCTCGCAATATGCCGCCAACACCTGTAGCTGCGCCTTGAAATGGTTCAACTGCTGAGGGATGGTTATGGGATTCAATTTTAAATGCTAGTTGTAAGCCATCACCCAAGTCTACAACGCCTGCATTTTCGCCGGGACCAACGAGAATACGTTTACCCGTGGTGGGGAATTGTTTTAATAATGGTCGAGAATTCTTGTAACAACAATGTTCTGACCACATGACACCAAACATACCCAATTCGGCTTTATTGGGGTGACGACCTAATCGTTGGACTATATCTTGGTATTCTTCAGGTTTAATACCTTCCGATGCGATTTCCTGGGGAGAAAACGGAGGTTGTGAGGAAACGGTCATGTTTACAATGCACCAAAGGGATAGAAAAATATTTTATCGGCTTCTGACCCATTCCTCTAGTCAAAGTAAAGTAGTTGCGATCGCAATTTTTGCAAAAGACAGGGGATAAAACAATTTTGGCTAGATAGTCAAAATCAGTAGTTTGTGATGAAAATCACATAATACCTTGATAACGATCGTACACCCTTCAGGGTTAAAAAGTAATAATAGGGACAACTGAACTCTAGCCGAGTCATTAATAGGGAACACACTTAAGCGCCGTCAGTCTTTCAAGAGACTGTCGGTTTTTTGTATTTATTTTGAAGATATTTAAAAGCAAACGAGGAATTAAAATTGTGACATTTTGAAAAGATGCAAATTTAAAGACAGATTTTGTTACATTTATGTTGTGACAAGAATCACAATAAAGTATTGATAAAGATCGTCTCGTTGTCGTCTCACTACTGAAATAATTAAAAATAACTGAACTCTAGCCGAGTCATTAATAGGGAACACACTTAAGTGCCGTCAGTCTTTCAAGAGGCTGTCGGTTTTTTGTACCAAGGGACTTAGCGGCGATCGCACCACAATTTCAGGGATCAAACTTAGCAAGCAAGTATATAAGATTCTTTCACGTAAAAAATCAGTAATTTCCACAGAAATCAAAACCCTGTTAGGGTTGTAAATGCGATCGCCATGACTTCTACTGATTCTCCAAAAGAAAGTCACGGATGGAGAGGGGGAGATGGGGAGATGGGGAGATGGGGGGAGGTGGAGATGGAGAGAGGTGGAGATTTATGTGTTGCCAGCCAGATATTGGAGAAACTTAGCTTCTGCGTCTCCCCTTGAGTGACGAGAATCACTGTTCACTGGGATTTAAATCCTATGAGAAAACTGAGAAATTAGAGATGCTGAGTTTAACTGAACTCTAACCGAGTCATTAATAGGGAACACACTTGAGTGCCGTCAGCCTTTCACAAGACTGTCGGTTTTTTGTTTATTGGTAGTTATTGTTTATTGCTGAATCTGAGGTTTAGACCTTTTTTTGTCCCATACCCCATCCCTAACTACATAAAATTGCCCCACAGCTTGTTAGTAACTCGACAGACTACTGCCTGAATGACTACAAGATGTGGGGAGATAGAATTAATAATTGGGAATGTTATGGGTGTTTATAGTGCCAAAGCTGAACACTCACTCTTTAATTGCATTCATTGAGGTTAGGACGACATACCTTGAATGATGTAATCAAAGTAAGGTGCAGTTTCAGATGCATCTTCAGAGTTTAAAAGTTCCAGCGAGGCATTTTTGAGGCTGCTAATAGCTTCTACCATTCCAGCTAGGGGTACACCTAAGGAATTGTACATTTCCCGTGCGCCAAGAAGACCAATTGTTTCGATTGGTTCTTTATCGCCAGCAAGGACTCCATAAGTCACGAGACGCAAGTACCAGCCAAAATCGCGGATACATTGGGCACGTTCACGCTGTCCGTAAGCATTCCCTCCTGGTGAAATAAAGTCAGGACGTTTCCGCCACAATTGTTTAGTTGCTTCTTGAACAATTTTCTTTTCGTTTTCCGACAAGGTGGTGACAATGCGAACTCTTTGTTCACCGGTTTTCAAAAAGTCATTGATATTTCTGAGTTCGCCACTGCTGGGGTAACGCAGTTCGTCGTCGGATTTGAGAATAACTTGGCTTACTACGGTCATGATTAATGAGGAAATGCGATCGCATTAATTAAATAATATTTGCTTTTTGTGAAGTACCCACCACCAATTACAAAAATAATCGTGCGGGTTTCCTGTCTCATCCGCCGTTACCATGAGTATTTTCGCTACTCTCAAAGAGTCTCCAAAATCTGAGCATGGTATTACATAGCGTCTCTGGTTGTTTTACGAACCTTTATGCAATTAGTCACCTAATCACAATCCAGGCAGCTACCCTGCTTCCCAAGGCAGAAATTTTACTTTAGTTAACTACACATATTTTACAATGCAACATCTAGCGATTCTAGATGAGCAATCTTTATAAAGATTTGCAACTCTCCTATCATCTCCCATCACAATGCCTTCGGAAAGCTCAATCTTGAACGGAGAAGACTTCACTGAGTGCTATTGCATCAATCTCAATTACTAAACTATATAACCAACAAACAATGACTATCTGGCAGCAAGGCGAATTAATCGAAGTGGAAATTACCGACTTAACTGATACTGGGGATGGTGTTGGACGTAGTGGCGAGCGGGTTGTGTTTGTTCCTGATACGGTGCCTGGGGATTTAATCCAAGCGCGTCTGCTGCACGTGAAGCCCAAATTTGCTCAGGCGATCGCTAAAGAAATATTACAACCATCTCCGCACCGCGTTCGTCCAAATTGCATTGTGGCTGATAAATGTGGGGGTTGTCAGTGGCAACATATTGATTATGAATTTCAATTACAGGCGAAACACAATCAAGTTATCCAAGCATTGGAAAGGATTGGGGGTTTTGTTGACCCACCTGTGAATCAGGTTTTAGCAGTGGGGGATGCTTTGGGTTATCGGAATAAGGCAACCTATCCGGTAGGGAAATCAGTAACGGGGAATTTAGTTGCGGGTTATTACCAAAAAGGTAGTCATCAAATTGTGAATTTAAATCAATGCCCTGTACAAGACCAGCGTTTAAATGTGTTGCTGCGAGAAATTAAACAAGATATCCAAAAACAAGGCTGGCAACCCTATGACGAAAATCGCCACACTGGATTAATTCGTCATTTGAGCTTGCGAATTGGTCGTCGTACAGGGGAAATACTGTTAACGCTTGTAGTTAAACAACTAACGATACCAGATATTGGGGCTATTGCACAAGAGTGGTTAGACCGCTATCCCCCATTAGTTGGAGTGATGTTAAACCTGAATGGCGATCGCACGAATGTCATCTTTGGGCGAGACACTCGCTGTCTAGTTGGCAGAAATTTCTTATGGGAAGAATTTGCCGGATTGAAATTTCAAGTGCGTCCCGACACGTTTTTTCAGGTTTACACCGAAACGGCGGAGGCTTTGTTGCAACAAATTCAGTTAGAACTCGATCTCAGTGGTCAAGAAAATCTCCTCGATGCCTATTGTGGCATTGGAACTTTAACTTTGCCACTGGCACAGCAAGTTAATCACGCCTGGGGGTTGGAAGTGCAGCCAGAAGCGGTGGAACAAGCGAAGTTAAACGCCGAATATAACGGCATTAACAATGTGGAGTTTCATCCTGGGAAGGTTGAAGAGTTACTTCCAAAAATGAATATCAAACCTGATATTGTGATTCTCGACCCACCACGCAAAGGCTGCGATCGTAGTGTCATTGAAGCTTTGTTGTCATCCCAGCCCAAACAAATTGTTTATGTTAGTTGCAAAGTTGCCACATTGGCACGCGACCTCAAATTACTTTGTCAAGATGGAGTATATAAGCTAAAGCTTGTCCAACCAGCTGACTTCTTTCCTCAGACTGCACATGTGGAAGTTGCAGCATTTCTTGTGTTATCACAGTTGGACAAGGGGTATTGAGTCCCTTTCCAAAAACTCAAGTTTCAAATTTGTAGTCTAGTGCATAGTAAAAATGCTAAACTGGAATTAAGCTGAAATTATAATTCCTTTTGATTAAAGAAGTTGAAGTTGCACTGTCACTTAAAAATTCTAATGAGGTTGTCTAAGACTACAAATACACTAAATGAGTACCTCATACTCCCAGCAATTTCCAGCATCTACTAAGTTGCTATTTACTTTGTTGGCTAAAACTAGTCCCTTTGTAGGCATTCATCCTCATCAAATTGAGAGAGACTTTGCACCCTAGCATTTTCAAAATTTAGTTCTAAAGACGCAAGTTTGAAGGCAACACGACCACCTCAATTTTTATCAGGGTGCCTGTGACAGCAAACTGATGTCTAGCTAACTCTGAAAGCTATGGGGTTTTTCTTGTGATTACTATCTCGCTTCGTCCTGTCGGACGCAACTGGGGGACAATTAGTTTCGCCTCCACTCTATATCTTTGCCCGATTTTAGATTTACTATTGGCGGAAATTCCGGCAAAACTACAAGCTGAACTACGTTTAGGTCTTCAAGAAGCCCTAGTCAATGCAGCTAAACATGGCAATAATCTCGACCCCAGTAAAAAAGTTATAGTTCGTTTCTCTCTAATTGATAACCAGTATTGGTGGGTCATCTCAGACCAGGGGGGTGGTTTTGACCCTAAATCTGCCGATTTAGATTGCGAAACAGACCCTACAGACTACTTACCACCGGATGAGTCGGAAAATGGTCGAGGTATGTGTATACTCCATCAAATCTTTGACCAAGTTGAATGGAATAAAAGAGGCACTGAGTTACGACTTTGCAAGCAGTTACAGGCTCGACGAAAATTGTCGTTGAGAATATAACGATGAAGAGTTAAGAGTTGAGAATTAAGATTCGTGAATTAATTTTTGGAGAATTAAGTTTCGGATTAATTCCACTAACTCATTACTTCTTGCTTGCGGTATCTAAACTTAGTAACTTCTAAACCCTAACTCTTTGGAGTTCCATGAGTAGGGCAGGGAGGTGCTGAGAGAGAGCGGTCTAACCAGCCAGTGGCTTGTTCGAGTCGCTGTAATGCTTCCTCTTTTTGGTCTTTCAGCAAATAGACTAATGCGGCGGCAGCTTGTTCGCTAGCGCGAGCTTGGCGATTAGATTTTAGCCGGTGCCAGTCTTTCTCCGTAATGCTTAGACGCTGCATTAATAGCTGGGCAAGTTCTAAGTCACTGAATTCTTGTAATTGCTGATTTTTCAACTGTTGTGTTGATTGAGTCATATTAAATGGTAGTTGAGGATTTGGCAAGAGGGGTGAAAGGGAGAAGGGGCGAGAGGAATTAAGTGGGCATTAGTTTTATTTGGCGATGATTGCGCCTTGAATATTTTTGGTTGGGTACTTTTTTGTTGAACTTTGGGTAATTATAGCGATAGATAAACAAATAACTAACTACCCATACTATTGTCAATTATAATATTTGCTTGTTAGTGCAGGTTCGACTATAACCAAATTTGGATTAGTTGTAGTTAAGAAACCGTGCATGAAGCCATCGAAACAGCCATCTGAGTCATCGGGTGAAGACAATCAGTCTTTAGAATTTAAGCAAGGACTTGAAGAAATTGAGCAAGCTTTGGTAGCGTTGAAGGAACGTTATCAGCAAGTGGAGTGCGATCGCAATCTGCAAGCGGAACTGCAACAACGGGCAGAAGAACTCCGTCAAAGTAAGTTACCAGAAATGAAAGCGGAGTTAAAGTATATTCAACAACAGTTAGAAGTCCTGGAAATCAACCTAGAAAGTCGCTTATTTACTTGGCGTAGTCTTAAAGACCCGTTTTGGCAGATTGTCCGTTTTAGTGGATTGGGCGTTATTATAGGCTGGTTATTAAAGTCATCTGTCGGTTAATTTCACTTGGGTGCAGCTTGCGGGTGGGTGGCAGAGGCTTCTAGAAGTAGTCGCGATCGCGCTCTCTCTGAAATTTTAGATGATATTTTCTTTTAAGTTCCAAAATCTGAAGTCTAAAATTTGCAATAATCACACCACAAAAATTATTATTTTTTGAGTACAAAATATGATCGAAAAACGTATTGCGGAAATATTACGAAGTGGACAACCTGATGAATATATCAAAGTTCAAGGTTGGGTACGTACCAAACGAGAACTCAAAGGTTTTGCTTTTATTGAAGTAAATGATGGTTCGTCGATGGCAAGTTTGCAAGTTGTTGTCAACGAAGATGTTGTCGGTTACGAGGAATTCATCAAAAAGGCAAATACAGGTGCTTCTGTTGAAGTTGATGGGGTTTTAGTCGCATCCCAAGGCAAAGGACAGCGCATCGAAGTTAAAGCCAGTAGCCTTAAAGTATACGGGGAAGCAGATCCAGAAACCTATCCGTTGCAAAAAAAACGTCATTCCTTCGAGTTTTTGCGCGATATTGGACATTTACGCAGCCGAACAAACTCTTTTGGGGCTGTATTCCGTGTTCGTAATGCTTGTGCAACAGCTATTCACGAATTTTTTCAGCAACGCGGTTTTCTCTGGGTACATACCCCCATCATTACCGCGAGTGACTGCGAAGGTGCAGGGGAAATGTTTAGTGTCACTGGCTTCGATTTGAAAAATATTCCCCATACGAAGGAAAATACTATTGATTACAGCAAGGATTTTTTCGGTAAACCCACATACTTAACGGTAAGTGGACAACTGGAAGCCGAAGTGATGGCGATGGCTTTTGCTAATGTTTACACATTTGGTCCCACCTTCCGCGCCGAAAATTCTAATACATCCCGACACTTGGCGGAATTTTGGATGGTAGAGCCAGAAATGGCTTTTTGCGATTTAAAAGAAGATATGGATTTAGCTGAGGCATTTCTCCAGCATATTTTTAGGTATGTGTTGGAAAAATGTCCCGAAGATATGCAATTTTTCCAAGAGCGGATTGATAAGACAGTTGTGGAAACCGCCGAAAATATTATTAATAATCAGTTTGAACGTATCACTTATACTGAAGCGATTAAACTCTTAGAAAAAGCTATTGAAAAGGGCGATGTCAAGTTTGAATATCCTGTGAGTTGGGGTACAGATTTACAATCGGAACATGAAAGATATTTGTGTGAACAATTATTTAAGAAACCAACGATTGTGACTAATTATCCGGCACAAATCAAAGCATTTTATATGCGTTTGGATGATGATGAGAAAACAGTTTCCGCAATGGATATTCTCGCGCCGAAAATTGGGGAAATTATTGGTGGTTCACAACGGGAAGAAAGGTTAGATGTATTGCAAAGAAGAATAGCCGCACAAGGGATGAAGGAAGAAGATTTGTGGTGGTATTTGGATTTGCGTAAATTTGGTACAGTTCCCCATGCAGGTTTTGGTTTGGGGTTTGAAAGATTGGTGCAATTTATGACGGGGATGGGAAATATTCGGGATGTGATTCCATTTCCGAGAACACCACAAAGTGCTGAGTTTTAGTATTTAGAAAGTAAATTTAGAGACAGTATTTATTTACATTGATAATAAATAATGTCTCTAGAATCAAAAACGAGATGTTTTTAGATAAGTATTGTATTTACTCAGCTAAATCTCCAAATTCTTGACGATAGCGTGACAATAATGCTTCTATTTCTCTTGTACGTTCTTCTGCTTGTGTAGCACGTTCTTCGGCTTCTTGTCTGGCTTGAGTCTCTTCTGCCAACTTCTCAACTAATTCATCAGGAATTAATAATTTGTCTCCACTGTCTTCCCGGTAAAAACTGAGTAATTGACCTTCAACAGCTAAACGTAAATTTAAAGGTTCGCAACGATTGTCGTTAATTAATATGTAATCATCACCTCGAAGGCGATATCCCCGTAGTTGTTCTTTTATCCATTCGCCTTTGGGATCAAAAAGCCAATATTCTTGAACTTCTAGTTGCTCATATAAAGTTTTTTTAGATTCAGTATCTTGCTGTTTTGTGCTGGGAGATGTAATTTCAAATATCACAGAAGGGACTTTTCCTTCTTCCCAGATTTTATAGTTATCTCTACCACCTGGGGCGACATCAAAAATCACCATTACATCTGGAGCGACTCGTAATTTCGGAAAATCTTTTGCATAATACAAAAATTGATTTCCTAACACAGTCGCCTGACGACCTTTAAGATATTGTCGCAACACTTCTAATATTGTCAGTATTGCGTAGAGGTGAGTATAAGTTTCAGCCACTGGTTCGCCGTCTGAACTAGGATAAAATATCTGCGACTGTTGAACTGTTGAAGTAGTTGCTGTCATAATCGCATCTTCCTGTGTCCCCATCTACTATGCTACTACATAACATTAGATAGAAAACGCCTGCAAAAATAAGTAATTAGATACTTAATCTCGGTAAGATGAAAGTTGCTCCCAGATGTCGCGAAGGTGGCAAGTTATGAAAAAATATATATGTAGCGTTTGCGGGTATGAGTACGACCCAGAAATGGGAGACCCAGATAGTGGCATCGAACCAGGAACCGCATTTGAAGATATCCCAGATGATTGGGTTTGTCCGATTTGTGGTGCAACTAAGGAGCAATTTGCAGAGGTTGAGGAATAGATTAAAAGAAGTTAGAAGTCTGAAGAAAGAATCGTGAAATCTCTAGTTAAGTAGGAATAGTTTCCTTGCAACATGTAAGAATTATTGTGATTGGGGGTGGGGCAGCTGGTTTTTTTGGTGCGATCGCAACTGCTAGAATCAACCCCTTTGCTCAAGTTATTATACTCGAAGCTAGTCAGCAATTGTTAACCAAAGTACGCATTTCTGGCGGTGGTAGGTGTAATGTTACCCATGCTTGTTTTGATGTTAAGGCTTTGGTGCAAAATTATCCCAGGGGTAATAAGGCTTTAATTGGTGCTTTTTCCCGCTTTCAACCTCAAGATACTGTGGCTTGGTTTAATAAGCACGGAGTGCAGTTGAAAACTGAAGCTGATGGACGTATGTTTCCCATCACTGATAGTTCCGAGACTATTGTTGATTGTTTACTGAGCGCTGCAAAAATGGCGGGTGTGAAAATTTGTACGGGTACATCAGTCGTTTCGGTAGATAAAATCGGTTCCGAATTTACAGTGGTTTTGAAATCTGGGGAAAAATTAGAATGCGATCGTGTTTTAATTGCTACTGGTAGTAATCCAGTTGGTTATAGGATAGCTGAAGGGTTTGGACATATAATTAACACACCTGTACCATCGTTATTTACTTTCAATATTCGTGATGAAAGTCTGCGGGAGTTGGCTGGTGTCAGTATCAATCCTGTTAAATTGCGTTTAAATATTCCCGAACAGCCGCAACTGGAACAAACAGGGGCATTATTAATTACACATTGGGGCATGAGTGGTCCTGCGGTATTAAAACTATCTGCTTGGGGTGCTAGAGCGCTTCATGAAAGTAAATATCAAGCGGTTTTATCGGTAAATTGGTTACCTGAACTGAAACCAGAAGAAATCAGAGATAAGTTACTAGCAACGAAAGCAGAAGTACCCAGACGTTCAATTCTCCTACATCGCGGTATTGATATACCCCATCGTCTGTGGCAATATATGGTTGTTCGTGTGGGAATTAATTCTGAAATCCGTTGGGCAGAAATCTCCAAGAAACACCTGAATTTACTCATACAAGAATTATCTCAAGGGCAGTATTTAGTCAATGGTAAGGGTGTATTTAAGGACGAATTTGTGACTTGTGGTGGAGTTAATTTAAAGGAAGTTGACTTCAAGAGAATGGCAAGTAGGTTAGTTCCCGGACTTTATTTTGCTGGGGAGGTTTTAGATATTGATGGTGTCACAGGTGGGTTTAATTTTCAGAGTGCATGGACTACTTCATATTTAGCTGGTTTAGGTATGGCTAGTGATGAGGAATAAGTAATATTTAATGATTAATAATTAAATTCACCCATTCCTGAAAATTATCACTGACAATTAAATTTTTTCCTTCTCTATCTACACCTTCAGCACCGATACTGGTACTAAGTACCGGTAAATCAGCAGCTAACATTTCCAATGTCTTTAACTTAATACCTGCACCTGTTTGTAAAGGTACAATTCCCATTTCCGCCCGTTCAAAAAAATTACTGGGGTTTTCGACAAAGCCAGTTACAATAATGTTTTGATTTGCTAGCTGCTGAACTTTAGCTGAAGGGTTGGCACCAACTATATACAGTTTAAACTCAGAATCTTTGGCTAATAAATCCTGAAAACAATTAGCTATAAATTGTAGGATTGCTGTTTCATTTTCAGAACGATTCATTGCTGCCCAAAAAAGTAGAGTTTTCTTTTCAATGTTTTCTGGTTTTCGGCAAACTTGATAGATAAAATTACTCAATTTAGGAGGTTTTACTAATATTTTTTCTGGATGAATTGAGAATAAAGCAGTCAAGATATTTTTATCTTTCTCCGATAATACCCATAAGTTATTTGCACTGCTATATACTTGATTTTCATAATTAAATATCCTGGCTAATTCAATACCTAAAATAGGGTTATTTACTGTTTTTCTTAAAAAAGCTTGAGTTTCAATATCGTGAATACTAATTACTATTTTTGTCAATTCTGATTTAATTAGAGAACTGACTAATGGTAAGTATACCGCCGCGTGTGAATATTCAAAATGGATAATATCGTAGGTAATTATAGTAATTAACTCTCGAATTTTATGATATATTTGATTTTGCGATCGCGTGGCAAATTTTAAGGGAATATTTAGATAATTTAAACAGCTAATAAGTTTTCTAACTATATTCAGTGGATAAAAGTAAATACTGTGATTCTTATTGTTTTTTGAATTAAATTTATTTAATAAATCAATTAAATCAGTAGCAGAACTAATTTCTACTTCATTAGCGATAATTACAACATCTATTTCATTACCTAAATCAATATATTCTTGAAGATTATTAAAAGCTATTTTTTGCCCAGCTTGGGGATATTTATAAGTTGGTGCATGTGCTGATATAAAAAGTATTTTTGACATTATCTTGTATTAATTTTATCTTTAGTAATTACCATTTGCCAAAGTCATTACTAACTGAATTTTTAATATATTTATGAATATATTTATTAATTGCTATTTTTAATTTTCTAGCATTTAAGGGGTTGAGAAAATATCGTGCTGGTAAAGCAAATATTTCATTAAACACCCATGCAGTGTAAGTTCGATGACGCTGCACCAGTGAGTTACTATGGGGATGGGTATTTGCCTGCTGACTGATTTGCCAGGATTCATAAATTAATTTTGCTCTCGTGATTGGATTAGTCGATGAACTCATACCATTAAGAGAATAAGCTGCTAGTGGAGTATCTACATAATGAAAATTACAATTGGCTAAAAATAAACGCAAAATTAGATCGTAATCAGCAGCTATAGAGAAATTAGTATTGTATAAACCCACTAATTGATAAGCTGATGTTTTGATGAAACATGAGGGATGATTTAAAGTGAAACGAATTAGTAATTTTTCTAAATCACCTGGAAGGAATGTAGCAACATATTTTCCTTGATAATAGTTATCAATTGGGGAATAGAGAATATCTATTTCAGGATGGCTAGCAAATATTTTTTCTACTATTTCTATTGCACTATGATTGTACCAATCATCTGAATTTATAATACCGATAATATCTCCACTGGCAAGGGATATACCTTTATTCATTGCATCATATGCACCAGAGTCAGGTTCGGAGATAAAAATATCGATGTAATCTGAATATTTTGTGATTATTTCGCAGGTTTTATCGGTAGAATTTCCATCGACAATAATATATTCAAGTTCAAATTTATGGGGCTGGGAGATTACGCTAGTTATTGTTTTTGCGATTGTATTTTCAGAATTGAATGTGGGTGTAATTATTGATATTTTCATGATTATTGCTGCATACAACTATCTATTTTTGACCAGATTTTGGGGTTTATTTTCTTCAAGTGATAAGGCAAGAATACTAATGAAGAGAAATGGTGTTACTCCTTGAAATGCACTGTGTAAAAATAAGCTAAAGAATAAATAAGAGAAAATATATTTATAGTTATCGTATTTGTAATAACTGCTAATTGCTCGGATGAGTATACAAAAATAGATAATACCGAGAATAATACCTGTATAGGCAATGACTTCTAGAAAAGAGTTATGAATAATAGCTCCAATTGGTCTAAATATTGTTTCATAATTTTCTCCATAACCTTTTAATGCTAACCGCCAATCATTTAAGTAAGATTGCATCAGAAATCTGTTGGCTTCAAATCGAAATAAGTTAGATGCATCATTAACTGCAAATAATCGATTTGAACCTGTATCATATTCGTAACCAACTTCAACAAAATTGAGAAAAAACTCACCCACTAAAACACCAAAGATATTAGCAATAATAAAAATGACGACAAAGTTAATTTTACTTGCTAGTTTGGCAAAAGGTTTTTCAAAACATAAGATAGTAAAAAATATAATTAAACTGAAAAAATAGTTACGACTGAGAAATAAGCAGGATGATACTAATGTGAGGATTATTCCTGGTTTGAATTTAGCTTTAATAGATAAGAAAAAAAATAACAGCATAAATAAACCGGAAACATTTGGATCTTCATTACTTAAGCTAATACGTAATGAACCATCAAATTCAATCCGACGATAGATTGCCATCTGATATATCATGGTAATAGTTGATAACCAACATAATATTGTTAAATATGATTTTTTAATTTTAATTTTAGGAAAACCACTAAATCCGATCGCAATTAAAGAAATAGGTAAGCTATATCTAAATAATTGATAGCTGGAAGTATTAATTAGGGTGATGATGAAGACTAGACAGGTGATGATGATATCGCTGATTTGTAGTTTATCGCGATAGTAAAGTAGTTGAAAAATTAATATAATTGCGAGTATTGGTAGAAAGAGTTTAGCATGGGGTATTTCTAAATTATATGGGATGAGATATAAGACTGTAATGCAATAGAAGACGAGGGTGTAGTAAAAGTAGTTGATTTCGGTTTTGATAATTGGGATTGGCATATTAAGTAAATAGAATTATTCATCTCGACTTAGGCAATGCTTCAGGGATATTATTTATGATTTCTGTAAATAATTGCAGATAGCTTTTTGCTTGGATTTCTTGGGTGTATTCCCTTTCAACTTTTTGGCGAGCATTTTGACTGAGTTTTTGCCAACGCTGATTATTTTCTAAAACCCAAATAATTCCAACTGCTAATTCCTCTGCATCTAAAGGTTGAGCAAGAAATCCGTTTTTTTGATGTTCAATTATTTCGGGAATTCCACCAATCGCAAAGGCAACGCATGGTGTTCCACAGGCTAGGGCTTCGATGATGGTATTGGGCAAGTTATCTTCGATATATGGGGCGATGAATACATCACTAGCTGCGTAGATTAAGGCGAGAGAGATATCGTCTTTGAGGTTGCCAATGTAGTGAATGGGAAATCCTAAATCTAATTTAAATTTCCTTTGGATTTCGCTGGGTAATGTGCCAAAAACAATGAGTTCTATTTTGTTTGTATATCGCGTTTGCAAGGATTCTAATGCTTTGTGGAGGTAGTCAGCACCCTTACGTTGGAGGTAAAGTGAGTTTGCTCCCACTAGCACCAGTTGTTTATCTTGTGGTAAATTCAAACATTCACGGGCAAATGTGCGACTTAAAGGCTTGTAGCGTTGAATGTCAATACCGTTAGGGATGACTTTGATACTGGCTTGTGAAAATAATGAACTTGTACGGGTGCAATTGGCTAGCCATTGACTTGGTGTGACAATGGTAATGTCTAGATTGTGCCAAGCTTTGGCTTTACGCTCCCATATCCACCGCGATATGTCTTTTTCTCTGTCACTGTGGAGTTGCGGACATGCGCCACAGGATTTAATATAGCGATCGCAATTATGACTATACTGGCATCCGCCTGTAAATGTCCACATGTCATGTAATGTCCACACTAGGGGTTTATTCCAGCGAGGAATGCTTTCGATTTGGATATAGCCACATATCCAATGCAAATTGATGATATCTGGCGATAAATTAGCAATTTTACTTTTCGTTAAGTCGGGAACCCATTGTGGTGAAAATGTACCATAACCCTGACCTTGATATCTATTTAATGGTAAATTATCTAATGTTGGTCTGCCTTGGTTGAGGTATTTTTCGAGTTTATTTGTGGCTCCAATAATGTGATTTTCACTGCTTTCTTGATATTGAACTAACATTGTCGAATCAATATTTATTTTCCTCAATCCTTGATGGAGGCGGAAAGCTGCTTTTGCGGCACCACCACTAATATCAAATGTACTGAGGATGAGAGGATGCATTATTATTTACCCGATTTTCTGCGAACAAAAAACGTAACTATCAAAAATTCCTGATTTTCTATCGATATAGCTAGAGAAATCTACTTGAGTTTTAAAACCAATTCTATCTAAAAGCTCAAATATATCGATTCCAAAAGTTCGATATGCTAGTATTTGCCCTCTGAGGCGATCGCCATGATATTCTGGTGGTAACAGGTGAATATCTTCGTCTCCTGATGTGTCCACACGTGTTATGGTTGCTTGATCAAAGTTACAGGGAATGGTAAAAATATGATATCCCTCAGGTTTTAATACTCGATGCAATTCTTGAAAAGCTTGTTCATGATGTCTCACATGTTCTAAGACATCTTCGGTAATCACAAAATCAAAACTAGCATCGGCAAATGTGAGCTTTTCTAAGGATTGACAATAGACTTGTTTTCTGATTTCTGTTCCAGGTTGAATACTTGGTTCAAAACTCGAACAGACATATGAATCACTGGGATATAAATATTTAAAAAAGGCATCATCTACATCAGTGTTATAGAAACTCCAATTATTGACTGTTGCTAGTTGGGCAATTGATGATATTTTCTGGAGATTTTTTTGTTTTTCAATTTGAGTTAATATCACCTTTGCCACATGTCGCTTCCGTGAAGAACTATAACAGAAGGGACAATACATATTGTTGCGCGCTGTTTTTGCATCAATACAAACAAAAAAAGTTACATTTCCACAAATATTACAGGTGCCAATTTGGTGATGACTGAAATTTTCAATGGCAGCTTTGGCAACTTGAGCAATTTTCAATTTACTACCTCCTCATATTCTGAGGAACGCATTTCCATTTTGGCGCGTGTTTTTTTATTTCTGAAGTGGTATTTTGTCTGAAAACGAAAATGACGAATGCTAGCTTTGAGACGTTCAATTATTGTCTTTTTCCAGACTAAAATATCTGGATTTTCAGAAGAAATTTGTGTTGGTAAATTTTTACCTAATCTTCCATAGCCTTCTGGCAAAAAGTGTGCAGTCAGTGATTTACGAGAATATTGTGGATTCTGGTTGGGAAATGCACCATGAATAAGATATGGATGCCAACATAAAATCGAACCTTTTTTTAATAACATTGCTTGAGGCTGATAGTTTTCCTCTTTAATTAATGTTTGTATCTGACTAACATACTCTTCATGATTACTAAAATGATCATGATTTGCATTGCGAGTAATTAATTTCCCTTTATGGCTCTTGGGAATGACAAAAAAAGCCCCAGCATCAGCATGAATATCTTCAAGTGCAAACCAACAAGCAATTAAATTCCCCGGTGGGTCACTATCTAAGTAATAATGGTCTTGGTGGGCAACTGTACCTGTAGATTTATCAAAAAACATTGTCTGCCATATGATATGCTGTTGGCGATCGCTCAGAGTTGTTAATAACTGAGAAACCTGGGGCAATGTGATGATATTTAATGCTGCTTGATTAAAAGTATTTTGAAATACTAAATCAATTGGGTTCAAAATTGAGTGTTCAATAAATCCTTGGGAATTTATTTCTAATTTCTCGATTTGGTTAGTATCCTGCGATAAGAAGTAATAGTTTTTAGATGTTTTGAAGGCTTCATATGCATTGTGAAAGGCTGTTATTTTCTCGACGGGTATAGCATCCTGAATTACAACATAACCATACGCATCATAGTATTCTTTGATTGCTGCTGTCTGATTTTTGAGAAAATACCCTGACATAAGCTTCATTCACATTTGAAATTAAAATTTGCACTTAAAATTTGAACTTCAGACTGGAATTGACGATTAGAATTGAACCTTTAAACTTGAACTTTCTAACTTCATCCAAACTCTGAATTTGAACTCCTATTTCCACCAACTCATAATCCCAGGTATGCAATTCAAATAACTTCGCTGAATTGATTCGATTTCTAATGCTTCCACTAATGATACAGGTTCTCTACCCACTAAACTCATTTGTCCTTTGAGTACGTTCAATAATTTTGGTAACTTACTCAAACTCTGATTCTGTAAGCATTTATTCAGACAACTGTTGAGATAAATCTGATTCGATGTTAGATGACGAAATTCATGCAGGCGAAAAAGCCTACCACGCTCACCAACGCACCATTTATTCGTCAATGTAAATTCTTCCGAGAAACTCAAAGGCTTCAATAACAATAATCCTAACAATATAGGACTCACGACGAACAACAAAATCACTGCAATAATCCAATCAAATACCCGCTTCAGTAAGCAAGCTATTGGATAATTTACTCGCTGATTGTATCGTGGTATTTGCAAAAAAACCGCTTTCCCATACCTTTGACAGATGTCTGCCCATGTCTGAATATGGTGTTTGTTCAATTCTGGATCAAGAATTACCACAGCTGCAGAGCAAAATTGCAACCATCCAGCCAAAAATTGCTCATTTCGTTCGGCTAGTAAATGGGCTTTGTCTGTATTTCTTATCCGCCTCACCAGCAAAAAACGATTTTTCTGTTTGACTTTATAACCAAAATTGGATTTTAACTCTGACAAATTTCCATCTTGTTTGCAGCTTTGAGGATTCGTAATGTGATAATCCCAACTGTCATTTTCGGTATTTGCTTTCACAGTCAAATTGTCCTCCTGAGATAAGTCACAGCCAGAGTCGCAGCCATCATCAATCAATCGGGAATATTGACATTTCGCCACTAAGGAATCATATAAAAATAAGTAGTGCAAGCATCTCACTTCCTATTTTCCAAAGGTGGACAAGATGTCTCGGAGTTTTCCGTGAAGAACATCTCCCCGGAAACTACTCTCCACACTACTTGTTCAATTTATTTTTACACGAATACTAAGATTACTTGCTGAAACTTGAGAGTTACTGACTTAAATTATGTTTCTCAGACTCTGAACTTTAGATAACTGAAAATCAATAATTAATGTGAAGGCAGTCAGAGATTGAGTCAAGGAACAATGAATAATTTGAGAATCGGAAATGCTTTCATTTAATCTATGTCAATCATCATTACTTACTGCCCCAAGTGAAGGCACTTGCGGGTAATATCCAGAATTTTCTTCTAGATAAGTAAAATCAGTTACAGAATTTACTAAGCCTTATTTTACATGTCGATTGTGTTTATATCCGTAATCATCCAAATATCTTTACAAAATCTTTAATTATTTTCTGTCTAAAAATCAATAATTTCACTGTCATCTAATATTTGTTAAGTAAATTAAAATACTTTTTAATATAAAATATCGTAGGAGATATAAGGAATATTCAACGTAATTTAAAGAATATAAGCTGATTAATGAGCAAGTTATCAAATCAAATCGCTGTATAAAAAAAGTCCAAGATTAGTAATAATTGAGTTGCCAAAACTTTGTTCAACAAGGATTGAAGATTGACAAAACATACTTACTATCCTAGTATGATAACCTAATGGTGACAGTTACATTTATAAACTTTTCATTTATAGCCATAACAAATCAAATTCTTGATTGTCTAGTGTTACTGTATACAAATATAAATTTGTTCCCTGTATAAGCGCAGAGAGAACTTGCTGGGGAGATGTTCTGGCAAAATTTCTGAAATATTAAGAATTTGAAGATACCTGATTGTGAATTTCATACCCCAATTCAGTCAACATTATAAACTAGATGATTTGTAAAAATGATAACAAGTAAATTGTGATTGCGATTATTTAGCTTTGGTGGCTAAATCTAACTTTAGATAGAGTTCAGACTTGCAAGAGTGATCGCAACAATGTTAACAGAAATTTACTTCAATAATTTATAGGTATTCTTGTTGCTATCCCGGCATTAACATGGATAAGGGTGTTCATCATGACAGCTAAGTGCGATATCAGTTTTATCATTGTTTCCCATAACTCAGCCAAAACATTACGGGGTTCAATTGAATCCTGTTTAATGGCAGTGGAAACATACAGTTCATCTTTGGCTAGAGTAGTGGTGTATGATAATGCTTCTTCAGATGACTCACCCAAAATTATGAATGAGTTTGCTCAGAAGTATCCAGATACGTTTATCGGTATTCAAGGAATACGAAATTTAGGTTTTGCCAGAGGTAATAACCAAGCTGTTGCAGCATCCCCCAGCCGTGAATATGTATTAGTAAATCCTGATGTCGTATTTCAGCCAGAAACTATTAAATACCTGCAAAATACATTATACTCTGCTCCAGATATTGCAATTGTTTGTCCCAAGTTACTGCATCTTGATCGAACACTGCAAAAGTCGATTCGGAGATTCCCGACATTCACTTATTTATTTCTCAAACATTTTATCGGCGAAAAATTTCTCCGGTTTATATACACTTTTGATTATTACTATGCAGAAATGCCCCAACCCAAAAAAGCTGTAGAGATTAATTGGGGAATTGGAGCTTTTATGATGATTTCGGGAGAGTATATTGCCAAATACGGATTATTTGATGAAAGGTTTTTCCTCTATTTTGAAGATGTAAGTTTGTGTGTAGATGCATGGCAAAATGGTTATCGAGTGCTTTATCAACCACAAGCTTCAGCCTTACATTTATACAGACAAGCTAGCACTAGCTCTAAATTTAATTATCTGACTTTTATACATATAATTTCGGCTCTCAAGTTTTTTGCAAAATATCGACCTTATCAAATACAATGGCAGGTGATTTCCTGGTTAATTAGAGTGACTCCAGTCTGGAGAAGTCGTGAGTTAAGACTAAAAAGCTAATTCCCATATTCCCATTTGCTTTTATTTGCTAGATTTCATTTCCGTACTAGTATAATCCCAGCAAAATTAATGGGAATCATATCGCTATCCTCTAATTATTGATTACAATTCTAGAAATTAAAATCATCAGAACAGTTAGATTTCGACTACATCCTTATCGATGCTCTCAAATATAATATTTTAATATCACATAAATTCTATATTTTCATTCCTGAATTATGTATTATAAATTTTTAAACCCAAATGGTTATTAACCTTCCTCAAGCAATTCACAAGCTGTTGGCAACTAGCAAATTTTGGCAGGATAACTATCTGATTTTGCGTGAGTTTAAACCTTTTCGCACAAAAGTTATCCAAGCAATCTTATTTACCCTAATTGCAGCAGTGTTGGAAGCAACAGGTGTCGGTTTAATCGCATCCCTATTACAAGGTTTAACAAACCCGAATCAACCACCTATACATACAGGATTGGAGTGGTTTGATATTTGGTTTTTAGGTGTACAAGCAAGCGCAACGGTTCGTATCTACAAAATATCGGGTTTAATTTTATTTACTGTCTGGATGAGAGCAATTTTTGCCTACTTAGGAAAATATCTGGCAAAAACTTGTGAAATTAAATTAGTTGATGCCTTGAGACGGCGAATCTTTGAGCAATTTCAACGCTTTAATCTCAGTTACTACAGCCAAAATCGTGGTGCAGAATTAATCAATACCTTTTCCTTGGAAGTCGGTAATATTAACCAAGCTTTTAATGAAATTATTAACTTTGTGACTAAAAGCTGCGTCATCATTGCCTATGCATTGGTAATGCTATTGATTTCCTGGCAACTCACTTTCGCAACTGTACTGGCATTTAGTTTACTGGCTGCGGCTGTCTCCAACCTAATTCGATGGGTACGTGAAGCGAGTTTTGAGATGACAAGTACGGGGGCTGATATGGCAGCAATTGCAACGGAGTATATTAATGGTGTGAAGACTGTACAGGCTTCCTGGAGTCAAGAATTTGAAGGCAAGCGCTTCGACAAAGCCTCACAAATGTTTGCGAAAGCATATATGCAGAGTAACCGGATTGGTAGTAGCGTGCTTCCTCTGGCAGAAGCGACAGCAACAACAATATTAATCGGAATTATCATTTTCGCCGTCTCTACACTTGTGAGTGACGGTAGTTTGCATATCATCTCCCTGCTGGCATTTTTATTTGCCCTATTTCGCTTACTACCAATTCTCGCCCACATGAACAGTTCTTGGGGCACTATTGCCACCTTTGCAGGTTCTTTGCGAGTCGTTCACGAACTTTTACGTACCGACAACAAAACCTATATTAGGGATGGTGAAGTGGAATTTACCAGATTGAAACAGGGAATCTCTTTTGAAAATGTTGATTTTGCTTATGACAGCAACAATACCATTTTGGAAGAGATTAACCTAACTATTGAACAAGGTAAAACTATTGCCATTGTCGGGGCTTCGGGTTCAGGAAAGACAACTTTAGCCGATTTACTCATTCGATTTTACGAGCCAACAGTTGGTAATATTTTTGTTGATGGCGTGAATTTGAATCAGTACAAACTCTGTACTTGGCGGCAAAAAATTGCAGTTGTCAGTCAGGATACATTTATTTTTAATACATCGGTTCGGGAAAATATTGCCTATGGACTCGAAGGAGTGAGCAATGCAGCCATTGCAGAAGTGGCGCGACAAGCCAATGCTTTAGAATTTATTTTAGAGATGCCGGAAGGATTGGAGACAAAATTGGGCGATCGCGGCGTAAGATTATCGGGAGGGCAAAAACAGAGGATTGCCATTGCCAGGGCATTACTTCGCAACCCAGATATCTTGATTTTAGATGAAGCCACAAGTGCTTTAGATTCAATATCCGAACGTTTGGTGCAGGAATCCTTGGAAAAATTAGTTAGTGGTAGAACCGTAATTGCGATCGCTCATCGACTATCGACAATTTACAAGGCAGATAAAGTTATTGTACTCGAATCAGGCAAAATAGTCGAACAAGGCAGCTATCAAGAATTGTTGCAACAGCGCGGTAAACTCTGGAAATATCATCAAATGCAGCATGAGATTGGAGTTAATAGTTAATAGTTAATAGTTATTAATTTGCCGATTGTCCTTTTCTATTCCTGATAGTATGAAAACTGCGATCGCTTTGATAATTTTCAATCGTCCACATACTACCCAAAGGGTGTTTAATGCCATCCGTGAAGCAAAGCCAGCAAAACTGTTTGTGATTGCTGATGGTATTCGCCAGCATTGCCCAGATGATGTGGAAAAATGTGCAGCAACTCGCAAAATTATTGAACAGATGGATTGGGATTGTCAAATACTTTGTAACTATTCAGAAACAAATTTAGGCACGAAAAAACGAGTATCTAGTGGTTTAGATTGGGTATTTGCACAAGTTAAAACCGCCATCATTTTAGAAGACGATTGTTTACCTCATCCCCACTTTTTCCCGTTTTGTGAAGAATTGCTCGCACGCTTTGAGAATGATACCAGAATTATGACAATTTCTGGTAATAACTTTCAATTTGCTCAATCAAAAAAATCTCATCCTCAACGCCATGAATATAGCTACTACTTTTCACGTTACCCCTTGATTTGGGGCTGGGCAACTTGGCGTAGAGCCTGGCAAAAATATGATTTAGCAATGCAGCATTGGGAAACCATTCGTGAGGGTAAATGGTTAGAAGATTTACTTGATGATCATCGAGCAGTAAAATATTGGTCGAGAATCTTTCAAAGTTGCCATCAAGGTAATCTCGATACCTGGGATTATGCTTGGACTTTCACATCTTGGCTCCAAAACAGTTTAAGTATTATTCCCAATACCAACTTAGTTACTAACATTGGCTTTAGTCCCAATGCCCTGAATAGCAAAGCTGTAAATAGTTTATTTGATAATCACCCCGCCAGAGCAATTAGCTTTCCCCTCGAACATCCGCCATTCACTATTCGTGATACCCAAGCCGACAAATTTACCCAGTCTACCCAATTTGATCCTAGCCTCAATTGGCGAATTAAAATGAAGTTAAGGCAAATATTGAATGTATAAAAAATATTCTACCTTTTGGCGGATGACAAGAATGCAATCAGGTCTATAATTGGATGATTTCTTGGCAAATGATGATCGAAATAGAGAAAAATATGCTTAAGAATTGTTCAGCGATCGCCGAATAAATGGCATAATTTTAGTTTAAGTAAATTCCACTTTTAGAGACTAATAACTATCACATCTAGCACATCAAAATTGATAGAATCGTTTCAGTAAGTCAACGCATTATTACAAAATAATTTCCATAAAAAAGGGGTTTGATAGTGGCTGATACTGGTTTAGAACAAGAACAACTGGTCGCTACATCTTCATCAAGTGCAGTTGATATAAGACAACTATTAAAAATTTTACATCGCCGTCGCTTTCTCATCGCTGGCATATCTTGTTTGGTAATGTCAGCAGCAGGAGTTTTGGCACTACTTGCCAAGCCCAATTACCAAAGTTCCATGCAAATGCTCGTTAGCTCCAATATCTATGAAAGCACGAGGTCAAGAAATTCTCCAGGGGATGGAGATAGCGACTTTACAGACGCAAATTTAGAAGTAGTAGATTACACAGCACAATTGCAGTTAATGTTGAGTAATCAATTAATTGAAAAAGCTGTAGCCAAACTGCGTTCTGAATATCCGCAGATGAAAGTTGAAGATATCAAAGGCGAAAAAAATAAAAAAGGCAAAAAACCACCACTAAGTGTAGCCCGTGTGGAATCAGGAAGTGGTATCAATCGGATTCCCAGCCAGGTATTTGAAATCACATATAAAGACAAAAACCCCATCAAAACCCAACAAGTTCTCGAAGCACTCCAACAGGTTTATCAAGACTACAACATTGAGCAGCAAAAAACGCGCTTATCTAGAGGAATGGCGTTTGTTAACGAACGCCTACCCAAAGTCAAAAGTGAAGTTACCCAAGCCGAGCGAAATTTAGAACTGTTCCGCAATCGACACAAAATACTCGATCCTGAAGCCCAATCCAAAATCTTATTAGCATCTCTGGCAGATACTCAAAAACAGTTACAAACTACACAGGCACAGTTGCAAGATTCCCAAGCCAGATACACAGCAATTCAGCAGAAATTAGCAGCATCTCCTCGCAGTGCCTTAGTTTCATCCCGCTTAAGTCAATCAACTCGCTATCAAACCCTACTGAATGAAATTCAGAAAACAGAGTTAGCAATATCACAAGAAAGAATTCGTTATACAGATAACTCCCCAGCAGTCCAGAAGTTACTCGAACAGAGACAAAGTCAACTATCATTACTGCGGCAAGAAGTCGGGCGATCGCTCAGTGACCAAGTCGGAAAAAGCACATCTCCTCCCAACAACTCCGCAGTTGATAGCACCATTGAGAAAATCCTCAATCAATCTCTCAATCAACCTGTCAATCAACCAGCCAACAATAACGAACCCCTATTAGGAAAAGGACAACTCGCCGGAGTAGACCTCAAACTAGTAGAAGAAATGATTCAGGTACAAACAACAGCATTAGGATTAATTGCTAATCAACAGAGTCTCACAGAGTCAGAAAAGCGATTGCGAACCGAACTCAGTCGCTACCCCAGCTTGATAGCCGAATACAACCGCTTGCTACCCGAAGTTCAAACCAGCCGCAAAACCCTGGAACAACTCATGCAAGCGCAACAATCCCTAGGCTTAAAAATTGCCCAAGGAGGCTTTGATTGGCAAATCATTGAAGCACCTGAAAAAGGCACCTACATAGGTAGCGGTAGGATGATGCTACTTGGTGGCGGTCTACTTTTGGGACCAATTTTAGGTATTATCATCGCCCTGATTTTAGAATTGCTCAATGACAAACTTTACGTACCCTACGAATTACAACGCATCACCAATCTTCGCTTACTGGGTATAGTGCCGAAACTCCTCCCACCCAAGAAACCGAAACGCCCAATCCCAGTATTCAAAAATACAAACAAAAGCAGAACTCAAAACACTAGAACCCTAGTTATAGATTCGCCAGTGACGATGGCATCACTACCATCCCATGAAACCATCGACATGGCATATCAAAACATCCAAATACTCAACTCACCGTTACCCTACAAATCCCTGATGGTGACATCAGCCCAGGTGGGAGAAGGTAAATCAACAGTTGCACTGGGATTAGCAGTTAGTGCCGCACGAATGCACCACCGAGTCCTGATCATTGACGCAAATCTACGGAACCCCAGTCTGCATGAACAACTTGACCTTTCCAACGATTGGGGCTTATCCCTACTCCTCGTCGATGAAGCGAACCCACCATATCAAGAGTACATCCAGCCAGTTCACCCGGCGATCGATGTGCTTACAGCTGGTCCCTTCCCCGAAGATGCAGTGCAATTACTGAGTTCCCGGCAAATGAGAGAACTGTTAGAATACTTCGAGCAAATTTATGACTTAGTTTTAGTTGATACATCACCAATTTTGGGAACAGTCGATGCGAGAATTTTGGCAACATTATGTGATGCGATCGTCTTAGTGGCAAGAATGGGGCAAGTCACCCGTACAGAAGTTGTCGAAGCTAAAGAAATTTTGGAGAAGTTGAATTTAGTGGGGATTATCGCTAACCAACCAAAGAAAATTGCTTAGTTCCCAACCCCAAATCCCCCGAATTTTTTAAAAAGCCAGGGATTTGAACGGGAACAACCCAACACACCAACAGCAATTAAAATCAAACTTTATACTTGAGATAGGAAGACTTTTTCACAGGAAAACGCAGGCATGACTCCTAATCCCACCATTATGCAGGCGGTTGAACGGCTTGGCTACCGCGTTACTGTTGGTGACGTAGCAACCCAGGCAGGTTTAAATGTTGCAGAGGCAAATCAAGGTTTGTTAGCCCTGGCATCGGATGCGGGGGGACATTTACAGGTTGCAGATACAGGTGACATCGTATACTTATTTCCCAAGAATTTTCGCGATATATTACGCAATAAGTATTTTAAAATCAAGTTACAGGAATGGGGTAAAAAAATCTGGGGTGTTGTATTTTACCTAATTCGTATTTCCTTCGGAGCCTTATTAATCGCTTCTATTGCCTTAATTACGATCGCAATTTTCCTGATTATTGCGGCAATGAATAGCGATCGCGACAACGATAATAACAGTAGTTGGGGAGGAGGTGGAGGATTTTTCTTTTTCCCCGATTTATTTTGGTATCTGAGTCCTGGTTACAACACACACTACCAAGAACGCCGTCGCGAAAAAAGCGAACTGAATTTTTTTGAAGCCATATTTTCATTTTTATTTGGCGATGGTAATCCCAATGCCAATTTAGAAGAACGTCGCTGGCAAGAAATTGGTACAGTCATTAGCAGTAATCGTGGTGCTGTTGTCGCCGAGCAAATTTCACCCTATTTAGATGATATTGGCGAAAAGTACCAACAAGAATACGAAGATTACATGCTGCCCGTACTCATGCGGTTTAATGGAAAACCCCAAGTGAGTCCCGAAGGGCAGATAGTTTATTATTTTCCAGAATTACAAATCAGCGCCGTCAAAAAACGCCGTCATGCGATCGCATCTTACTTGGAAGAATTTCCCTGGCGATTCAGTGCGGCAACATCCGGACAAATCATGCTGAGTGCAGGTTTAGGTGCAGTCAATTTAATTGCTGCTTTAATTCTTGGTAGCTTATTACGGGGTGGAGTTGTCGCCGCCCAATTAGGTGGACTTGTGGCATTTGTCCAAAGCATTTACTGGTTATTACTAGCTTACGGTGTGGGCTTCCTCGCTATACCTTTAGTTAGGTACTTCTGGATTCGATGGCGCAATACTAAAGTTGCCGAAAGAAACCGCGATCGCATTTCCCGTGCCAAAGTATTAAGTAGCGCCGACGAAGATTTACAAAATAAAATCGCTTTTGCCAACCAATTTGCATCAGAAAAATATATTGGCACGGAAAATCTTGCTTACTCCACCGAAGAGGACTTACTCCAACAGGAAGTTAAACGATTGGAAGAAGGAAGTCGGGAATAATTATTTTGCTTGAATTGGGGATAGGGAAACACCTCGGAAATAATAAGCCAAAATTTGCAAATAATTCGCCCGTTGTAATGCCAAATTGTAGGCACCCCACTGACTCATGCCCACGGCATGACCATAACCTTTACCTTGCATGGCAAAATTACCATCAGGGGTTTTAGTGACTGTAAACCGGGTACTTCTCAACTTGAGGGCAGTACGCACGTCTTCACCACGTAGCACTTTAGAACTTTTATCTCCAATGATTTGTAAAGCTTTAACACTGCCAAATGGCGATGCCGTTTGTACCTTCATTTCCTTTACCTTACCCAGTTCAGGAAAGCGCTGGCTAATTTCTGTTGCCGAAAAAGCACGCTGCCAAGAGCATTCGGGAATATTCTGGTCAAAATCAGGAACAGCCCGCAAATAGTTTCGACCTTCGTCTCCGCCCCAAACATCTTCCACATTTTCTGTATGCCCACCAGAACAAGCATGAAAGACAGAGAGAATAATCCGGTTTTTATAGGTTAAAACCTGTCCCGCAGTTTTATCAACGGCATCGTAAGTTGTTGGGGATTCGCTGATGACACCTTTGTAAATTTGCCATCTGTCGGGACTATCACCGAGATCAAAAACAGGGTCATTACGTTGTTGCTCCCGTTTATAAATAGCATAGGTTCGAGCTGCGATCGCTTGAGCTTTCAAGGCTTCTTGGGGCCAACGTGCATCCATCTCGCCACCAATGACGCTGTAGAGATACTCCTCTAAATCAACCCAGTTCACCGCAGTAACACCTTTACCTGTCGGTACTACCAAGGTACGCCCACGATACCACTTGTCACCAATATAAACAAAACCCTTACCCGTTGGCTCAATCCAAAATAAACCAGATCGCCATTTATCTAAAGCTACCCCACCACCAGGTACGGTTTGCGCGTAGTAGGCACTCATGGCTGGTAACTGTCCCAGAGTCCTACCACTACCATCTTTTACTGCCGCAGCCGTCGAACTACCAACCTTAACTTGGTTGACATCGCGCTCAATTGCCACACGCAAAATCACCGAAGCTTGAGCAGGTGCAAGCATTGCCATCCATAGGAGAATACCAAGCCACCAATAGCGCGCTTTGAGTGGGGAAAATAAGGAAATTAGTAACATTTGGATTTTCATGCTGATAGTCTTACGTACACCTAATATTTATCTGACGTTCTCACGGACAGTAGTTTCCCGTAAATGAACTAAACTAGAACAATCGAGCTACTAAGTTGTAGCCGAGCATATTCTCTTTCCCCTCAAATTATATTTAGTATGACCCCGGTGATCAATCGCAATAACTAATACAAAAACATACTATTAATCCTGTACAAATTAACAACTTAGCGATTAATTTTCATCAATCTACCTGGTTTATATAAAATTTATTTTTTCTATATATAAAGAATATCACTGAAGATAATTAACGGAATTTCAAACCACAACCTCAAATCCTTGAATGCTGATGAAAGTCGAGTGATAGAAATGGTTGATATCATGTCTGCCTACATACCAAGGATAAAACTGACGCAGAAATGGCGAGATAGAGGGACGCTGAGAAAAACTAATAATAACTGACTTACCGGAATCGATATGAATCAACTAACTTGCTGAAAATATTCAAGATTTACTAATTTTAGTTTGCCTATACCCTCTCTCCAAAATTTGGCAATACATAAATATCCGTGTCTCTCCATCTCCGCGTCCCCGCGTCATCATCTGTTACTTTATTTTAGAGAATTGCTATTATTTGCCAAGGCGATTGCTTGATTGGACAACAAAATTAGTAAACTCTGAAGAAACATAATGCCAAGAAAATTCTTCTTCAGCAAGATTTTCCATTATCGGGGCAACTATTTACCCTGACGACGGAACCATAATTTTGTCGTAATTTGAATTTTAGAAATCACTCAATTTGCAGTTGGGGCATAAGTTGTAAAGTGCCAATACCCAGGTCATGGGGAGAGAGCGATCGCGCTTCAAATAATGCCATCATGTCACGTAGTTGGGGATTCCCACGACTTGCACCCGTCAGTCCTTTGGCAATAATCAAACCACAATAACCCTGAGTATTTTTGCAGCGTTGGTTCCATTTTTTACGAGCTTCAACGTGGGTGGGGTCTTCATCCTCAAATTCTCCAAATAAAAATAATTCGCCATTATTAGTTTGCAATAAACCAAGGTCATAACTTTCACCACCCAAAGGGTCTGCACCTGGGTTAAAACAGATGGCTTTGAGTCCACCAGCTGCTTCAATACTTTCAATCACAGTTTTCGCTTTGGGGCGCGAAGTTTGAATTAAAATCACAGGCAATCCATCCCCCGTTACCTGAATTTCCCCAGCCTTTTGATATGTAACACCTTTGCGTAAATAATCAAGCATTTCCCAGGAGACGACACCCAAACTCAAAAACGAATCTTCGGGAATTAAATCATCCCGCAACGACCGAAACATCGACTCACCATCATCCTCTTCGTCATCATCACCAGCCATTTCTTCTAATTCGGCGGCTAATTCTGGCATCGTTGCAACATTAACGCTGACTAACTTGGTTTCTTCATTTTCTGGTAAGTTAATTCGATAGCGACGGTTGAGGGCTGGAAATTCTGAACTATTCAGTTGGCGGCGATGATCACGAACAAATCGAAATAGGCTTTCGAGTGCCACATAAACCACCAATGCTTCTTCATCGTATAAAACAGAGCGCAATCCTTCTAAAGGATGAATGTTTCCGAAGGTGGGGTTAATTTCCGATAATGGTAAATCGGCAAGGTCTTCAGAAACCTCATTATCGTCTTCTTCCAGATGTTCAAACGTCAAGAATAAACAATCCTGCTTGAGAAAAGCTTCTTCCAAACCTTCGGTCGATTCATTATCTCTTAAAACTTCAGATCGAAAGCGTTTGAGCGACTCTTCAGAACGATATAGTAAAATACCATATTCCATCCCCAACATCCCCATAATTGAGGCGTAGAGAGTGCCTATATCCCATTTATTAATTTCTATGGAAATGATTTGTTGTTCTTCTAAAAAATTCCACGGTGATGCTTCCCAAATCGCATAAGCTTTTTCATGTAAGGTTTGGGCATATTGTGGTGGTAAGTCCGGGACTTGGCTGTCGATGAGTTCAGCAAATCCGCGAAATAATTCATCTATTAAAGGTAATTCTGGTACGTAGTCTATGGCAATTTCCAAGTCTTGGAGAACACCACGTAAGTAAAATTGGATTTCGCGATCGCGCACCACAATTCGTTGTGGACGTGATGGTTTTGCTGGACTATGGGGATTTTCCATTGCCCGCATTAATGTCCGCACAATTGCCTCAGGTCCCGTATCTGGTGCCACAACATCCATGCCGCGAACAATACCTTGCGAACCATCCACCCAAAGAATGCATTCCCCTTTATCTTCGTCAGGCTGTGGAGAATGCATATTTGATAATGGACGGCGATCGCCCTCCCACACAGAAGGAATCTGAGGTAGTTTCTTCAACCGACGACTGGTAGAGCGATTAAAACTTGTCATAAACTAATTGAATCTAAACAAGCGAGAGATGGTGTTTTTGTTTTTTGGGTTTTCGAGAACATGATTTTCGAGAAAAATGGGAAGTTCATTAGACAAAACTCCCATTCAGTTCAAAACTCCCAAGATACCTAAAATATTAGGCTAGTACAGAGGATAGGGAAATCAGCAAACTTAAGCAAACTATTTATATTGACTTAAAGGCTTGAATTTCAAGGCTAATTCGTTCTGTATTCTGTATTTTATAGTCTCCATCCTCTAGCAGCCCTCTGCTTCCAGGAGAATTTAGCTAACTTCCCCAGGCTGCGATCGCATAGGGTTTTCAGCATTCGTTCTATAATTAATAATAAAAATACATCTATTTTCTACCTCCTCACCTCTAATCCCACATCCTCTAATCTCTAAATCCTAACCCTAATCACTAAACTTAAGGAGTAAAAAAGCAATGACACAAGTAACCGAATCTCAAAAAAGAGGCATCCTGTTAAGCGAAGCTGCGTTGCAACAAGTTAAATCTTTGCGTGATAAGCAAAATCAAGACCTATGTTTGCGGGTTGGAGTCCGCCAAGGTGGATGTTCCGGTATGTCTTACATCATGGATTTTGAAGACGTAAGTAAGATTACCCCTAACGACGAAGTGTTTGACTATGATGGCTTCAAAATAGTCAGCGATCGCAAGAGCTTATTATATCTTTATGGTTTAATGCTCGATTACAGCGATGCCATGATTGGTGGTGGATTCCAGTTTACCAACCCGAATGCTGCTCAAACCTGTGGTTGCGGCAAATCCTTTGGTGTTTGACATTTCTGATGTGTTATTAGTTAATGGGCATTGGGCATTGGATATTCACTCATAAACAGTAACTATTAACCAATCACCAATAAGCAACGACTAACGATGAAGCTACTATGACTCAAACTGTTGAATCCCTATTTGATACAGGTTTAGAACGCTATAAAGCCGGTGAAAGCGTCAGCGAACTCATTCCTGTTTTTAAAGAGGTATGCGATCGCTCCCCCAAAAGCAGTTCTGCCTGGACTTGCTTGGCTTGGCTATACCTACTTGATGAAAAAGCAAATTTAGCCTACAAAGCTGCCCAAAAAGCCGTCAAAATCAACCCCCAAGACCCCCAAGCACGGGTTAACTTGGCTTTGGCAATGTTAGAAACCGGACAAAAAGGACTGCGCGAACATGTGGAATTTGCACAACAGTTGATTTTTGTCAATGAAGAATGGCGTGATGAACTCAAGCAAAGCATTGAAGATGGTTTTGTGAGAAAGCCGGAATGGAAAAGTTTAACAAAAGTCAAGCAATGGTTATTTGAATCTTGACTTAGTTAATGCTTAATGGGTGACAAGTAATGGGTCATGGGTTATTGCCCATACCCCATTGACAAACAATAAACATTTATGAAAGAAAAATTTTTGAACTGGCTAAATATAATACTTGTAGCCGATGTTTTTTTAGTATTTTTGGGATTTGGCTGGTTTGCGATCGCAGTTATTGGGGATGCTAGCGGAATCCATCTTGGTTTAGATTTGTGGCATCGGCTTTGGCAACCCGTTTTTAATCCTGCGATCGGTATTTTGATGGGTGGTGCGATTCTGAGCGGTGTGATTAGCTGGGTTTCTAAAAAATTTGCCGCAAATCGTTAGCTAGCGCCATTAACTATTTTAATATTTCCTCTAAAGCCGGCTGCACCTTTGAGTATTGGTAAGTGAACCCGCTTTCCAAGGTACGTTTTGGCATTACTTGTTGTCCTTCAAGTACCATTATTGCCCCTTCACCAAGCAACCCTTCAAGTGCAAAAGCTGGTACAGGTAACCATGAAGGACGATTCATTACTTTTCCCATTGCGTCGCATAATTCCGACATGCGAACTGGACAAGGTGCTGTCGCATTATATACACCTTCCATATTAGTTTTTGTCAGTGATTGGATAATGAGATTCACTAAATCATCAATGTGAATCCAGGAAAACCACTGTTTTCCACTACCAAGAGGACCACCTGCAAACAATTTAAATGGTGTAATCATTTTCTCTAAAGCACCACCATTACCCAGAACAATACCGAAACGCAAAATTACTAACCTGACACCCACATCCTGAACTTTTTGCGCTTCCGCTTCCCAAGCTTGACAAACTTGTGCCAGGAAATCATTACCCGATTGACTATTTTCGTCAAAGCTAGCAGTTTCGCTAGTTCCATAAAATCCAATTGCCGAAGCATTGATTAAAACGCGGGGTTTTGCATCAGCATTAATTATCGCTTCGACGACTTTTGCAGTTCCCAATTTTCGACTGTTGAGAATCTGCTGTTTGCGTTCTTGTGTCCAACGTCCCTCTGCAATCGGTTCGCCAGCTAAATTAACTACCGCATCGCATCCAGAGATGGTATTTTGCCAATTACCCGATGTAGTTGTACTTGCCGGCACAATCTCCACTTTGGGAAATGAACTTTTGGGAAACAGCTTGACAGCGCGATCGCTATTTCTAGTTAATACTACTATATCTATATCTTGTGCCTGGAGTCGTTTAACCAAATGACTTCCGACAAATCCTGTTGCACCTGTAATCGCGACTTTCATGAAAACCTCTAGCAAAGCACTTAATGCTTAGGTTAAAGGTAAAAGGGTAAGGGGTAAAGGGCAGGGAAAATCAGAATCAGTTGAAAAATACTTACCTGTGAGATAGTCAGGTATTATAGGATGTATGCAGTGTTACAAGGCTTGGGGCTATTATGGCTCGGTATACATGTTCTTTTCTTCTTTCTGTTTCGGTAGAAAATCTTCAACCATCACTCATACAGCTTCTAGATAGTTGTGGGTTGAATGTGCAATATTACACCGCCGATTACATTATGGCGCGTGAATTTCCTGGTAGTATTGCATTCTCCAAATTAGTCACAGTGGAAGCATTAATTGACAAAACAACTGCTACAGAATCAGAAACTCGTATGACTTTAGTGATTAAAAATGAAGAATTGCCGCTTCAGTTTGATAATCATTGCCGACAAGTATTTGACTATATTAAGCAGGAAATTGAACATAGCCGCTATTGGCATTTAATCGAAAGTTTAGCTGGTTAACTTTTACAAGTTGAGATTATCTAGGGTGATTCTGAAGAAATTGGAATTGCCAGCAGAAAATTACTAAAACTAGAATTGAGGATGAGTGGTGATCAAAGTATTCGTTTACGGTACATTGAAACCCGGCGAGGAAAATTATGCAGAATATTGCGCGGGCAAGATTGTCGATACCAAACCAGTTTATACATTCGGCGAATTATTTGCATTACCCCAGGGATATCCAGCCATGATAAAAGGAGACAACCGAGTTTACGGCTATCTCCTTACATTCGCTAATATAGAGGCTTTGACGAAGCTAGATGAGTTAGAAGATTATCATCCCTCTAGGCAAAATTCAGAAAACCTTTATCAGCGAGAGCAGATTGAAGTATTCAATCTAGAAAGTAATATAGATTTTTCTTTTCAAAGCCAACCTTCTCAAACCCAGCAATTTCTTGGTTTAGCTTGGACTTACTTGATGACAAAAAGTCAAGTGTATCAGCTAAATGGTGTCCGACAAACTGATGGTTGGTGGACTGGTGACAGTATTAATATGCAGCAATTATGCCAGAACCAACTGGGCTAGCCATATTATTGCCTAATTAATAAAGACTGTTATCATGATTTGGCGTTTGTTGCCGATTAAAATTTTTCGGCTCCAGCTTTTCCGTTTTGGGAATTGGAATAACTGGACCATTAATTGCAACCATCAAAGACGAACTTGCAACTTCTGGTTGAACTGGGCTTGATTTAACCTGTTCATTAACCTGTTCAATTGGTCTTTGTGCAAATTGGAATCTGCTAGTTTCACCATTAAACAAACCAGAAATCGAGCCAAGAACACAAGCTGCGATCGCAGTTCCGCCAAATATACTGGCTAATCTTAAACGCCGACGCTGCAAGCGTTCTAAAACTTTTTCGACCGTTGTTTCCACGGGCACTTCCGGTTGGGGAATCGGGAGAGTCCGCAGTCCGTGCCGTAGTTTTAACAATCTGTTATATAACTTTTGAGATGACGGGTCATTTGCCAGCCATTCTTCGATTTGCTTGCGTTCTGTTGCTGTCACCTCGCCGTCGAGGTAAGCACTTAATAACTCGAAGCGATCGCGCTTCACCATATCCATAGCACCCGTTAAATCGTTGGTATGCTTGACAACATTTTCATCCAGCCCTGGTTGAGAGGCTGCTGAATGAGAACGGTAGTTAAATCCAGAATCAGTATTCATCTTAACACTATTACCAATTCATACACGGGTAAACAGAGCGGACAAAGGTGAGAAATTGTGTTTATTTCTTTTGGCAGAAGCACTCTACTTGATTTGTTTATTTTGTTCAACTTATTTCTAGAGTCCCGTGATTGACTAAAAATTGCATTTACATTCGACTGCTAGTACAAGCCTAGGCATCAAGATAGTTTTGCAATTGTGCTTGTAATCTGGTTCTCGCACGAGCGATACGAGATTTGACTGTACCCAAAGAAACACCTGTGATTTCGGCAATTTCTTCGTATGCCATCCCTTCGATTTCTCTGAGGACAATCGTAGTCCGGAATACTTCGGGTAGGTCGGCGATCGCTTCGCGTAGCTGTTCGTAAAACTCGCGAGTAGTTAGTTCTTCTTCCGGTCCTGGGGTATCCCCAGCAATTTCCCAATCCATTTCGCCGTCGTCTACCGAGCGGGGAGCATCGAGCGACAGAGGAGTGACAACCCGTTTGCGTTTCCGTAACTCGTCATAAAACAAGTTGGTGGCAATCCGGCTTAACCAACCTCTAAATTTGGATGGCTCTTGTAATTTGCTAATATTCCGAAAAACTCGAATCCAAACTTCCTGAGCCAAATCGGCTCGATCAGCCCAGTCTGGTGCTAGGTGATACAAAACTCTTTCAACCTGAGTCTGATAACGACGCATTAATTCTTCAAACGCAGCACGATCGGGACGCAGCCCAGCTTGACAGCGTAAAATTAAGTCGTGGTTTGAGAGTTTGTCAACTTGCACTTCCTTGTTTTCCGGAAGCCTGGTATCTATTGTTGACCAGGATACAGTAATCGATTGACTCATAGATCGTACTGGCTTTTTAACATCCCTATCTATTAGACCTGCTAATTTGTTATTAGTTCCTCAAGGTAGTGACGGATTCTTGACTGTAACACCGATGTATATAAATGCAGCAAAATTAGAGAAGCTAATACATGGCTATTTAGCCATTTAGCTTTAGAAATAATATTTTCCAGGAAAAAATAAAAACAATAAATACTGAAATGCAAAGTATTTTATAATACTAAATTAAAACAGAGAGGCAAAGAGAGTGAAATGGAAGCGGGGTAATTCAGTGGTAGTCCTCAAGTGACAAAATTATTCCGCAATCAGGCAACATCGACTCAGCATTTGCCAACGTCCCTGTATTCTCTGTGCATATTTTTGTTCAATCACCAATTTCTACTCCTCAGCAGTTCCCAAGTCCTTAACTAAAATTGTTGGCGCTGAATTAACTTTTTTGTCAACAGTTATGTATGTATTATTTGTGCTGGGTTCACGGATATGCAAACACAAATTAAGGGAAAATGTAATTGCGATCGCCAGAATTAATTTTTCAAACATAATTTTTATCTCATCCACACCATCTATAAAGATTGTTCTTTACACCCACCAAGTTCCTGGGAAATAATTTCGATCCGAAGCTTTGCAAATACAATCAGTCGTGTATTTGCCTTAACCCTAGTGTGCCCACTAGTATTGGAATATTCATGAGGGAATAGAGAAAAGTTTATAAATTTTTGATGTTCTGGTGAATCATCGGACTATTAATTTCCAGGGGCAAGCAGTTTTGTGGTGATAACAGAGTTATATTCTAGATTGTGTAAATTACAATCGAAAAAAGAAAAAACCTCTGGCGAGGAAATATCTTGATGTATTTAAGGTCTGTCTTGATAAAGATATGTAACTTAATGTATTTATTGGGTATGTTAGCAAAGATGGGCGATGGCAATGGTGAGAAATGAACCTGTAGCGCGTATAGTTATGTTGCTCTGCTTTAGTACAGCCTTGCTGACTATAGCTGTACATTTGCATATTTCTAGTTCCACAACTTCGATGGAAGCAACGCCGTCATCAAAACAATCTCAAAATTCCACCAATAACGAAACATCAATCACCGATAAACTGGCGAAATTTCTCCAATTAGATCGAAGCAGTAGTAGTAATGATTCTGCCAGAGCTTCATCTCCCCAGCAGTCATCTTTGAATTCGCAACAAAACCCTATATCCAGAGAATCGCGATTAGTTGTAGATTTAAGCGATCGCCGTGTCTATGTTTACCGAATGGGTGAAGTGATAGCGAGTTATCCCACAGGTATTGGTAAAAAAGGTTGGGAGACACCTACAGGTTCATTTAAAGTTTTCCATATGCAACATGATCCAGTATGGCGACATCCAATTACGGGGAAAGTTTTCCCACCAGGTGAAGATAGTCCTTTAGGCGATCGCTGGATCGGTTTTCTGTCCGATAAGGATGGTGAAATTGGTTTTCACGGAACGCCAGATGACAGCTTAGTGGGAAGTCCTGTATCTCATGGTTGTTTGCGAATGCGTAATCCGGATGTCCGGATGCTGTATAACCAAATCAAAATAGGAACACCTGTAGAAGTCAGACATTAGTTGGTGATTAGTTAAAGTTAATTAAAGTTATCAAATAACTATTAACCATTAACCATCAAGTATTGCCAAATTGACTATATAACTATTAACTTTAACTTTTAACTTAAGGTTGTGCTTTTTGTTCAAAGTTAGGGGCGTAAGCTTGGAGTAACTTACTAACTTGAGATACCAGTTCATTACCGGTATTTTTCGCCAATACTGGTGTTTTATCATCATTGGGTCGATCCAGGTTCCGGGCGATCGCTTCTCCAACTTGCTGGCTAATCAAATCTTGCAATTCAGCTTTGGCACGTTGGCGCTGCCAGCTAGCACCCTCTTCGGTAGTTGCATAGAGGGGGGGAAGGCGGTTGAGAGCGTAAGCAGCAATATCTCCAACATCTAAGGTTCTTTCACTAGTCGCTTCAATTTCGGCAACACGAGCAACAGCCTCAGTCAACACCAAATCTTCCATGACGTTAATAAACTGTTTGCGAGGTACCGCCACTACTTCACCGGTTAATAGTGCCCCCATCAGCCTGTCTAACGCCATGTACTCCTCAATTGATAGCTCTGAGGCATGGTCACAGATTCTTCCAACTTCAGCTTCCATAGCTGGTGTTAGATAACCATCTTGGAGAGCGTGTTCTACAATTTTTCCTATACTCATAGCACTCATCTTTAATTTGTCTTGCCACCCAAGCTAGGTAGGGACGGATACCAATCGAATCTATATTTGCTCTATTTTGCTCAATTGTAAACAGTTTACACATAAATTATGTAGCAAAAATGCATCTAGATACATTTTTACTACTCAACTTAACTATTCAACAGCACGATTGAGCCAAGGAATGGGGTCGATGCTTTTGCCATTTACATACAAGCCCCAATGTAGGTGTGGTCCTGTAGATGCGCCTGTCGAACCAATTGTGCCGATTTTTTGACCGGGCTTGACCATATCACCTTCCTTGACCAAGATTTGACTCAGGTGCATAAAGATACTTGCTACCCCTTGTCCATGATCAACTCCAATGACGTTACCGTGGACTCTGAACCCTTCTTTGACAGTTCCTACTAAAACAACACGCCCTGCGGCGGGAGCGATAACAGGAGAACCAGTTCCTCCAGCAAAATCTAGACCACGATGGTAGTAATCCTTGGCGAATACACCGTTGTAGTAGCGACGCACTCCAAATGCGGTAGTCATGCGGGCATTACTTGGCTTAATAAACGTACCGTTCCAGAATTTTTCGGGAGTACGTACGGCGCGAAATTCGGAAGCCCGTTGCAGTTCAAGTTTGGTTGCCGAAACCCCAGCTTTACCAGGGGGTAAATTAATACGTTGAACTTTAAAGGTACGCGGTTTGACTTCAACGAGGATTTTTTTGGTTTCACCACCGCCTGTCACTGTAATTGTTCTACCACCTGCTTTTTCCAGAGGTGTAGTCGGGATAAAAGCACGGTATTTGTTGGGAGCAACTTCATAGGCTGTGTAGTTGTCGCTACCACGACTTACAGTCACACTGTCACCACTAGCCTGGTTATCCAAGCTAACTACTACGGAAATGGTATCTCCCAATCGGGGAGCTTGGGGATTAATTTGGACTTGCAAAGCATTGGCTGGGAAAGCAAAAGCAATGGGTAAAGTTACCATGCCTGCGGTGATGCTGGCGGCTCGGATATATTTGTTAAAAGTTTGATTTAAGCCATTGACAGCTGCATTAATCCAATGATTTTGTGAGCTTGGCGACTGACTATTACGGTCGATTGTGATCATAGAGTTGCACAACAATTTCTGACTGCTGTGAAAAACAGACTAAGGGCTTCTTGTCTGTGTTTCCGGCAGAAGCAAGTAATTGGCGGATTGATTTATAGTTAAATTAAACCGCCCTTAATATTATGTATATAAGTTGTATAAATGCAACATTTACCTGAACTGATTACATGTTGATTTACGGTTAAATTACGTGATTTTAGCTAGCTGGTGCTAAATTTGTATCATTAGCTAGCTTTCCATCTTCTAGATGTACAATACGGTCGGCAATATCGAGAATACGGTTATCGTGGGTCACAAGTAGAATAGTACAATCCTGTTCTTTGGCGAGCATTTGCATCAAATTGACAACATCGCGACCAGATTTACTATCGAGGGCTGCCGTTGGTTCATCTGCCAATACTATTTTCGGATGGCTAACGAGTGCCCGTGCGATCGCCACCCGTTGTTTTTGTCCCCCTGATAAATCATCTGGGTAATAATTAACACGATTACCTAATCCTACATGTTCCAGCATGGCGATCGCGCGTTGGTTCATTTCTCTGGATGAAATACCCTTTTGTACTTCTAAACCCATTCGCACGTTTTGTAATGCGGTCAAACTTCCGTGTAAATTATGTGCTTGAAAAATGTAACCGTGATGACGACGTGCTTGTGTGAGTTTCCTGGCATTGGCTCCTACTAAGTCCTGTCCCAAAACGCGCAAGTTGCCAGATTGTGCGGAACGTAAGCCACCCACAAGCGTTAGTAGCGTCGTTTTGCCGGAACCGGAGGGACCTGTCATAATGATGATTTCACCAGCAGAAATCTCTAGGCTGACATCAAATAACACCTGTTTGCGAAGTTGATTTTTACCAAAGAAATGGTCAAGATTTTTGACAGAGATTACGGATTCCATAAATTGACATTGCTGAATAAGAGGATGATTGAGCTTGACATCATGTCCGGTTGAACAGTTATTATTAAGACTGACATGGAGACTTAGAGACGCGAAGATGCGGAGAAATTTTAACTGTAAGTGATTCGCTGAACATGATATGACTTGGAGATTAGGGACGCGGAAAACTAACTTTTAATCTTTTAATCGTAAGTGGTGGGAAAGACGGTGATATTACTGTGTCTTTGACAAATTTAAAACATATCTGCGGGGTCTGCGGATTGGACTTTACGGGTGGCAACAGCGCCGGAAATCATGCACATAATCACCGTCATCATCATGACTTGAATTGCCCTAGCTAAGGTCATAATTACTGGTAAATTTGTGGCATTACTAGTCATTGTGTACAATGCCAAGGAAACGGAAATGCCAGGAATAAAACCTAAAATTGCTAAAATAATCGCTTCTTCAAACACCACACTCAATAAATAAGAATTACGAAAACCCATGGCTTTAAATGTGGCATATTCTTTCATATGGGCATTAACATCGGTGGAGAGAACTTGATAAACGATAATTACCCCCACCATGAAGCCCATCATGACTCCCAGGTTAAAAATAAAGCCAATGGAGGTGCTTTCCTGCCAGTAGTTTTTTTCAAAGGTAATAAATTCTTCTTTAGTCAGAACTCGGACATCATTCCCAAGATAAGTTTTTAAGTTGGCAGCGACTTGTTGGGGGTCTGATTCTGGTTTTAATTTGACTAAACCAATACTAATGCTACCAGCTTCACGTCGGGGAAATAATCTTAAGAAATTTTGGTCGCTGGTTATTAATGTTGCATCGGCAATAAATGAGGCTCCGACTTTAAATAAGCCACTCACGCTAACAGTGCGACGTTCAATCTCCGCATTTACTTTTTTACCCTGGTCAACTTTTTTAATTACTTCTGCGTAATCTCCACGTCCAGCGCGATCGAATAAAACACTATCTGCAAGCTTGACTTGATTCAGCTGTTGATTCACTTCAGGTAAATTAACTGCTGATTTATCGGGATTAAAACCCATTATTAGTAGTGTTGATTTTTTACCAGTTTCGGGATTTTTCCAGTCGATAAAGTTAACATGCATCGGTTCTGCTGACTTTACTCCTGGTACATCGTTGGCTTGAAATAGCCTACGTCGCGTAAATGTAGACATATTTGCCAAGTTTCGTGCTTGGGGGCTGATGAGGAAAATATCTGCTTCCATGCTGCGGTGTAGTCGGGTGTTACTGTCGAATAATGCAGCTTGAAATCCTAGTTGCATAAACATTAATATGTCAGCAAAGGCAATACCTGATAAGGCAACAAGAAAGCGTCCCTTTTGGCGAGTTAGTTGTAACCAGCCTAGTGGAGTACGACGTTGTAAATTGTGTAGAGGAGAAAGCATATATAATTTGAGATTTGGAATTTTAGATTTTGATTAATGAGGCTTGACTACTGAATTGATAATTTGTTGAATATAACTGGGTGTATTTTTATTTTTCGCAACACTGTTACGTACTAAACCATATTTATCTTGAGCTAATTTTTCCAGAATATGAGCGGGAGCGTTTTCATTTTCAGCAGCGTTTCTTCTGACGAATGGTGATTCATCCTTCGCTAATTTTTCTAAAGCTTTTACAGGTGTAACTGGATTAATTGCCACTTGCCTTCTGACTACGGAAGATAAATCTTCTGCCAGTAATTCGAGAATTTTTAGAGGTGTATTTTTATTACCAGCAACCTGACTTCTCACATCTTCACTTTCATCTTTGGATAATAACTCTAAGATATTAATAGATGCTTTTGCATGGCGGGCTATATCACTTCTAATACCTGAGCTTCCATCTTGAGCTAAAGTTTCTAAAATCTGACTAGTTGTATTTTGATTTTCTACAAGACTGACTTGAATATCTATATCAAGGTTTTCTGCTTGAGATAATAGTTCTAAAGTGTGAACTGGTGTATTGAGATTACGAGCAATATTCACTTTCACCACTACATCTTCATCTTCAGCTAGTCTTTCTAAGATGAAACTGGGTGTACTTTGATTAGCTGCAATCTTTTCACGCACATCAATATCTTGATCTTCAGCTAATTGTTCTAATATATAACTAGGTGTATACTCATTCCCGGCAACACCAATTCTGACATTTTCATCTTTGTCTTGAGCAAAATTTTCTAAAATACGATGAGGTATATTTTTTCCTCTGGCAACATCATAACGAATATACACATCTGGATGTTTGGCAGCCCATTCAATAAAAAATAACGGGAGTCCATCAATTCTAAAAGGATTAATACTTTTACTTGCCATCAAAGGATTAACATCTCGACTGGGATAGTAGAGTTCTTCCAGGAAATTAGGTTTTTCTAGTAATAATAAATCAATGATGGGATTATTTAAGATTTGAATGGGAAATTCAGGAAATAATTCGACGAAAATATCAGGTGGTGTATTTGGATTTTGAGCAACCGCTAGACGAATATTTTTACTTTTGCTTTTGACTAATTCCCGTAGCTTTTGACTTGGCGTATTGGCATTTAATGCTGCTTGCAGTTCTGGAGATTGAATCATATTGCTCATTTTTGCACTCCAATTCAAATATCATGTTCCTCACCTACAAATCAACAACTAAATATCAATTACTGCTTGAATTTGCAGGTTAGTAAATTTGCCTGCTTGCTCACTAGAATCGTTATCTAAACGTACATGTACTTCCACAATACGTGAATCAATATTACTTGACGGGTCACTATTAATGATATTCTGACGTTGAACTTGATACCCAATCCAATCGACTGTTCCCTGCAATTCTTGTGGTAAAGAATCGCTAGTTATGCGTACTTTTTGCCCTTGTTTTACCTTACTCACATCACTTTGATAAACTTCGGCTACCGCATACATTTGATTTGTTTCCCCAAAATCGATAATCCCCTCATTGCCCACTGTTTCCCCGGCACGAGTGTTAATTTTTAAAACTCGTCCAGTCTTAGGGGCGCGGATGTATGCTAGTGCCAGTTCCGCACGAATGCGTTCTACTGTTGCTTGAGCGCTATTGATTTCTGCTTCTGCTGCTGCAATATCGGTAGGACGAACTTCGGCAGTTTGTGCTAATGTGCCTTGAGCTTGTTTAATCTGCTGTTGCATACTCCCAACTGTTTTGTTGAGATTGGCTTTTGCCTCTCTGATTTGTTGCTCTAAGGTGGCGATAGTACGGTTTTGAGTTGCTTGGCTTTCGAGAAGTTGCTGAGTTGAGGTTTCTGCGCTTAATCTGCGTCTATCGACTTCTTGGCTGGAAATTACCCCTTCCCTATATAAGTTTTCATAGCGTTGTACTTCTATTTGAGCATTGCGTCGTTCAGCTGCAATGCGGGCAACAGTGGCTTGTAAAGATTGTTTTTGTCCTTGCAGTTCGGCTGTGAGTCTGGCAATGGTGGCTTGTTGTGTATTTACGTCACCCGTTAATTCGGTTTGTAAACGGTTTATATCTGCACTGCGTGCTGCTAGTTCGCCTTTTTTCGCTCCTGCTTTGACTTGCTCTCGCTGGGCTTTGGCTACAGCCACTTTTCTTTCAGCCTCTTTTAAAGATGCTTGCAAACGATCGCGATTTTCCATAATTGCTATTATCTGTCCTTTGGTGACGCGATCGCCTTCTTTGACTAAAAGTTGTTCGACACGACTACCTTGATTGGAGGTGGGTGCGGATAACTTAATGACTTCACCCTGCGGCTCCAGTCTTCCCAAGGCAGTCACGGTTTTAATTTCCGGTACATTGACTACTGGTACTCGCTTTGGTGGAGCATTGGCAGTTCGCATTCGGTTGACTACAAAAATACCAATACCACCTACTAACAACGCCGCCACAATGAAAAAAATAGCAGATGGTGGACGCGAATTCGGTTGAGGTGCAGGAGATTCTTCTAATTTCGGAGTTGGCAGCATAACACCACTTGTGGTTAGATGACTAAACCGTTGGCTTTTGATTTTGTTTTATAATACAACTAAACTAAACCGACTAGTTTAGAATGTCAATTGAAAATAATTATAGTTATTGCAGCTATTACTCTATGTAATGGTGTAAGAAAAGTTAAAACTGGTACAGATAAAAGTGAGTGAAACAGAACGGGAAAGTACGGCAGAAAAAATTGAAAAAATCCTTACAGGAGCGATGCAGGAGTTTCTCAAGCATGGCTATGCGGGGACAAGTATGGATAAAGTGGCATCACGGGCAGGTGTGTCAAAAGCAACTGTATACAGTCACTTCAAAGATAAAGAAGGGTTATTTAAAGCACTTATACATCAGCTAGCAGAAGAAAAATTTCGGGATACCTTTGCAACTGTGCCATTGGAAGGAGAACCTGCGGTGGTGCTACGAATTGTCATCACTAAAGCCCTAAATAAAATGATAAGCGATCGTGAACACCAAGCGTTTGTGAGGGTATTAATTGGGGAGTCGGGGAGGTTTCCGGAACTAGCAAAGGCTTGGATTCATGACATTATGACACCGACGCTAGAAATTGTTGGCGAATATTTAGATAGGCACCCAGAGCTAAACATACCTGATACGGAAGCGACAGTAAGAATGGTGATTGGATCAATGGTACATTTTATGATGACTCAGGAAATGTTGTACGGTAAAGAAATTATACCAATGTCAAGCGATCGCATGGTAGATTGTTTAATGCACCATCTTTTGCAGGGAATCGATTAGCAACTCAGTTGAATTTAAATTTTTATAATGAGATTTTTCTTAAAAATTACATCTTTTATAATGAGATTGTTAGCATCACATAAAGACATTTTTTGCAAGTAGGAGATATGCGGTTTAATCAGATCAATTTCTGTGGAAGCAAAATCTTCTTCACCAAACTTTTTAATATTTCTGGCTTGTAATTCTAATATTTTTTTATCTTGCTGTACTCCTATATAGAATAGAGGGACTGCAATCAGTTTACCCAGCCATTTAGGTAAACCCCAGCGAAAAGTGACAACAGCATAAAATTTGGTTAAATTTTCAGAAATTGGTGTTAAAAATAGAGAAATAAATAATTTATATTCTTCTTTATTTGTACGATATTCCAGTTGAGCTATACTAGGTAAAATAAATCTACCAATCGAGACAATTTCTTGACATCCTGGAGCTAATAATTGATAGATTAATCCAGAAATATTTTGTTCTCCTAAATATATAGCTTCTACCATTTTGGCATTACGAGTAATTTGTACATTTACATTTTTACGGTTTTGATTTCTGATTAACCCAGCATGAACAAAGTGGGTATGAGTTGCATCTAAAAAATTTTCGGCAATATTAACAAAAGCAGCTTTAATTTCTTTTGTCTGCCAGTAAAATGTGGAAAAATTACATTGCTTAATCAATGGAAATTTAAAAGGCTGTGTTTTGGGTTCTTCATTCACTTGGCAATACACCCAAATAAAATTATCTTGTTCAATTACAGGATAAGAAATAGCGTTTAGTTTGTGATTATTTTTGCTATTATTTCTTACATTACATAATCCCGGAATTTCCTGACAAGTACCATCTGTATCAAATTTCCAGCCATGATATCTACAAATAATTTGGTTATCTCTCACCCATCCTTGAGATAAAGGTACATTTCGATGTGGGCATTTATCTAATAATGCAATCGGTTTTCTATTACTTCCTCGAAATAATACTAAAGGTATTTCTAAAATAGTTCTTGCAATTGGCTGATGTTTTAATTCACGCGAAGTACAAACAATATACCAATCACTATATATATAATTTTTCATTGTCTTCTATCTGATTTTTATCAAATATAATGCAAATTTGAATGATATGTGAGTTAGAAAAGTATTTTTAACCTCCCTATGAACTTATAATACAGAGAGGTGAGGTTTTTTTAATACTCTAAAAATTGATTTTGAATTCTGAATTATTAATTTTCTCTATCAATCATAAGTAGCTCTATATTTTCTCCATCCCATTCAATATCTTGCGTAGAAACTTGAATGAGACTTAAACCCGTTTTGAAACTCATTAATAATGATTGCCAGAGAATTATAAAAATACTGAAAAATGGCATCACATCAGATATGCGAAAAATAACATCTTTAGTGCTAAAAAATATCTTCAACCACTGACGGAATTGATGATATCTAATTGCATCAGGCAAGCCATAGACGAGCATAGCCATTGAAATCATAGCTCTTTGATACATTTGAGGTTGAATAATTTCGCTAGTTGTATTCAAAAAAGCTGTTTCTAATTTATCTGATACTTGAAAAAGATGAATTGCGCTAATTGCTCGTGGGTTACATTCTAAAGGATATAGAATATCATTAGCTTCGATAAAATCAAATGCAATTTGTCCAGTGAATTTTAGAGATTCCACAAATGTTTTTACCCATTGTAAAATTTGTGGATGATTTACAGCCTCAAAATATATACAGGAACCTTTGCCAGCAGTAAATACTGTTGGATATGCAGCATGTGCTGTAATTTTACCTTGGTGTACAATACTGTAACTACAATAATGTTTTCCTGAAATAAATTCTTGCACAACCCAAGTTTTATTTTTGCTAATTTGAATATGTTCTATTTCTTGAACACTTAATTGATAATTTTTTGGAGATAAAATATGTATGTTACTTGCAAAACGCGAATAAACTGGTTTGAGTATTAATTTATGGAAAGAATTTGATGATTGTAAAATATCAATTATTTCTGCCTTTGATTTCACTAGCCAAGTTTGTGGTGTCACTAAGTCTAATTTTTTAACTTGGCAAATAAATTCCCATTTATTATGTAATTGATTCAGTATATGGACTGTTTCTGCAAAAACTTGACAATATTTGTTTAGTTCTATAAGTCCATGGGAAATATAAAAAATTTCCTCACAAGTGGGAATTAATAAATGAATATTTTCCTGTTTAACTATTTCTAATAATGCTTGAATATAAGCGGTAGAATTATATCTGGGTTGAGGAACTAAAAAGTTTTTAAATACATATCTCGAATTCGTACATAGATGATGCTTGATACTATCAGCCACAAAAACTTGATAACCAGCAGTAGTAAAAAATCGCGCTAATTCTAAAGTAACTGGTGCGCGTCCTCCGGTAAGTAAGATATTATGAATTAATTTATTATTCAAATTAATATTCAAGAATTATTCCCCCCACAGAAAAACCTGCGGATGTCCCCAATAACATGATTTTATCACCACGTTGAATTTTATCCTGTGCGATCGCTTCATGCAATGCCATTGGTACTGATGCGGCAACTGCGTTACCATGATTATGGGCAATAATCATGACTTTTTCTGCGGGTATACCCAATTGTTTACTAAGTAAGCGCACTGCCATGAGACTGGCTTGGTGGGGAATTACCATTTTTAAATCAGCTATTTTTAATCCTGTTGGTGCTAATAATCTCTCAACAAATCCCGGCAAAATTTGTGACGATAAACGAAAAACAGCCCTTCCATCCATTCTAAATAAGAATTCTTCGGGATTTTTGCCATATTCACGAGGATGGTATTTATTTCCTCCTCCAATACATTCCGTCATATGTGCCCCTTTACTATAAGTTTCGATACATGAATTGATAATATGGGAACTAGTTTGAGGAGCATTATTATGTTTGTCATCATCCGATTCAGCAATAATTACTGCTGCTGCACCATCACCAAATAATGTTGAACTTTCTTTATCTTTCCAGTTGATTCCATAGCTAGAAACCTCAGTAGCGACTAACAAAACTCGCTTGTATCTACCTGCTGCAACTAAATAAGATATTGTATCCAAACCAGTAATAAAACTTAAGCAAGTTGAGTTAATATCAAATGCCGGAATTCCTAGATTAGTTGCACCTAGCTGTTCTTGAATTAAGGCAGCATTACAGGGAATTGCTTGTTCGGGAATTCCACTGGTACTGATAATACAGTCGATGTCTTGAATTGATAAACTGGCTTCTTCAAGAGCATTTTTGGCGGCAAATGCACCCATTAGCGATGCTGTTTCCCCATCAACAAAATGCCTTACTAATACACCTGATTTTTTCTCTATCCATTCAGCACTGACACCAATAGTTTTTCCTAATTCTGCTGCTGTAACTTTCTTTTTTGGTAGATATTTCCCGGTAGAGATAATTTTAATTTTTCGTTGATTTTCTGCTTGTTGCAAATCAATTACTCCTAACTAGTGATTAAAGTTGATTAAACTTAAACTCCGAGTCTATTAGATAACACAGTATGATACTAATTGTCTGTTAAAATTCTTTGTAAATTATTGAAAAAAGATATTGACAACTGGATAACTCATCTAATTATCTCCTCACACCTGCCAAAATCAGATGAATCGCTGATTACCCATGTTTTGCCAACATATCTTTACTTAATACTCGTAGCCAAGCAAAGCAAAAGAGAAATAAGACGAGAAATGAATGCTATTTTCGCTAGAATTTAAAGTAGAAAATCCAAAATCTCAAATTTATGGATACTGAGGAATTGATACGACGTTATGCTGCCGGAGAACGCAATTTCCCAGCAGTTGATTTAAGTCAAAAAAAATTAATTGCTGCTTATCTACCAGGAATTAATCTTTGGGGAGCAGATTTAACAGCAGCTAATTTAGCTCAAGCGAGATTATGGGGAGCTAATTTGAGTAATACAAATTTGGCACGGGCAAATTTGACACGAGCTAATTTGAGTGGAGCGAACTTGACGCAAGCTAATTTGCGTGGGGCACGGCTCCACTATACTAAGTTATACGGTGCAAACTTAACTGATGCAATCTACGATGCCAGCACGAAGTTTTCACGCGGTTTCGATCCGAAAAGTCACAAGATGCAAGTTTTTTAATTATTTGCCGAGCTTACCGCACTTAATTCTTTCGCCCGTCGCCGTGGCACTTCATAATTCATAAAGTCGTATGCCATTTCAGTTTTGGGAAAAATTGCTCGCGCTTCCTGCAATAAATCTTTGAGTTCGATCGCATTACCAGGGGCATAACGAGGGCTAAAATGGGTCATAATTAGCCGATGTGCCCCCGCTACCAAAGCAGTTTGGGCTGCCATTGTGGTGGTAGAATGCAAGCGTTGAAATGCCATTTCCGAGTCTTGGTGGGCGAAGGTGGCTTCATGGATGAGAACATCTGCATCCTCGGCTAATTCCACAGCAGTATCACAGTATACTGTATCCGTACAGTAGGCGATTTTACGACCGATTTCCGTTGGTCCACAAAGTTCGCTACCGTGAATTACTCGCCCATCATTGAGGGTAACAGTTTCCCCCCGTTTGAGCTGTCCGTAAACTCGACCAGGTGGTATCTGCATGGCTTTGGCTTTTTCGACATCAAAACGTCCGGTGCGGTCTTTTTCGACGATGCGGTAACCAAAGGCTGTAACCCGATGGTGCAATTGATTGCAAACTACGGTATATTCGTCATCCTCGTAAATTATACCAGGCTTGACTGTATGAACCTTAACTGGGTAAGAAAAATGGGTGTGGGAGTAACGAGAACAAGCTTGGAGATAGTCATTTAATCCTGCTGGTCCGTAGATATCAACTCTGTCTACATTCCCAGCCAAGCCGCAACTAGCAAGCAATCCCATTAAACCAAAAATGTGGTCGCCATGCATGTGGGTGATAAAAATCCGGGACAGTTGGCTGACCTTGAGTTCGCTTCTGAGTATTTGATGCTGCGTGCCCTCACCGCAATCCAACAGCCATAATTCTGCCCTTTGAGATAGCCTCAGGGCAACACTTGACACATTGCGCGATCGCGTGGGTACACCGGAACTCGTCCCTAGAAATGTTATCTGCACAGCCTTCTATCTGCCTTTTGTTTGCTCAATTATCACCTTCTCTTCTATATAGTGGCATGGAAAGGGAAGAGGTAGAGAATATAAAATTTGAGAATCTGAACTTACTATCTCTAAAAAATCAAGGTACAAATACTGCACCCTGGGAAGAATATGATATGGATACTATCAACAATACTTAGTATTCATAACTAAATATCATTATTTTCAACTATTGATTCCGAATTAAGGTTTAAGTTTTAGGAAACTCGTACATTTTTCAGGCGATCGCGAATGGCGACGAGTTGATTTTGATTATTAATGGGACCTCGCGGTGCTGGTATTTCAGTATTGGGCCAGCCAATTAAGTCGTGGCAGGTACATACTAATGGAGGCATACCAATATTTCGCATGGGCACTGGCATATCACATCGCGCACAAGGATGCATTTCCCATTCTGCTTGCAGCAGTTCGCCAATTGTTTGATGTGTTCCTTCCAGGTGATAATTGCTAGCATTGGTGATGATTTTTTGCCAGCATTCTTCAAACTCTTGACTATAGCGATCGCTCGTGAAAATCTCATGAGGTAAAATTGTTGCCACCCCATCATTAGTTACAACTTTTTTGCCAAGTTGAAACCAATAAGCTAAATAGTTTTTAACATCTTGTGTTGTTGCCATACAACAATTGTAGATACTCAAGCCCAGATTTTTATTTGAGAATGTTAAATATTTTCTTAAGAATATTCACTAAAAGTTGAGAAATATTAAGCTTAGGGATTAAGTATGGGAGATTAGAAAAATATAGAAATTATTTCTGTATCTGTTTCTATATCTCCCCATTTCTTGTCACCTTTTGCCTTTAACCATCAAATTAATCTGTTGATTTGGTCCTGTAACTAATCCACGCCGTTGCGGTTTGACATCTTGTTTTGTAACTAATTCTAAATCTAATTTTGAGAGAATTGTAGTTAAGACAATTTTCATTTCAAATAAGGCAAAGACATTGCCAATACAACGTCTGACACCTCCACCAAAAGGTAAAAATTCGTATGGTGAAAATTGCCGTTCCAAAAATCTTTCTGGTTTAAATATCTGCGGTTCTGGATATATATCCGGGCGTTGATGAGTTAGATAAATCGAACCCATTAAAATTGTCCCTGGTTCTAAATCATAACCGCACAAATTCACAGCTTCTTTTACCTCCCTAGGAAAAGTGAGCATTCCCACAGGATAAATTCGCAAGGTTTCATTACAAACAGCATTTAAATAAGGTAGTTTATGAATAGTATTGATATCAAATTCATCACCCAAATTCTGCAATTCTTCGAGTAATTTATAGCGAACAGAAGGAAACTTATGTATCCAATATAAAGCCCAAGTTAAAGCAGTTGCTGTAGTTTCATGCCCTGCCGTTAATAAAGTCATTAACTCATCCCGCAGTTCTTCATCTGTCATGGCTTCACCATTTTCATCTCGCGCCGCCATCAGCAAACTTAAAATATCAGTACGTGAAGCATCAAAATTTTGCCGACGTTCTCTAATTTCCGCATATATTAATTGATTCGCATATTCTCGGCGACGCAAAAAAGTACCCCAAGGTGTCAACTTACCTAAATCGCGTTGCAATGCCGGATAATAAAGAAACAGTGTTCGTAAAGGTGAATTTGCGCCAGCATCCATGATCGCACTGAGAACCCTTTCCAATTCCTGGGCGCGATCGCCTGCGTACAACCCAAACACAGCCTGCATTATCACCCGCAATGTTATTTGCTGCATCACAGAGCGTACACAAAAGGTTTTATTTTCCTGACAAGATTGAATAATTTCTTCAGTAATATTACGGATTGTTTTTGCATGGCTCTGCATCATTTCACCATGAAATGCTGGTGTTAACAATTGCCTCTGTCGTTTGTGTGCTTCCCCAGCAATTGTAATCACAGAATTCTTACCCAGCAAAGATTCAAACTGCTTATTCCAATCACTCGGTGCTGAAAATTCTTTAGTATCGCCAGTTAATATCTGCTGTAAAGCCTGGGGATTACTCACAATCACAATTGGTATAGTTAGATTCAGGGTAAAAATATCCCCATAGCGCTTTGCACAGGCTGTCATCAACGACATGGGAATCGCAACCCACTGAAGCATTTGTGCGATCGCAGGACTTTGGGGACCATTTGGAAGTTTCATAGTTGAAGAAGAAAGGTTTTCCGGCTTTTCTTCTGTTTTGCCATTTAAACCTCTCAACAAACATTAAATTTTGTTGCAACAATAAAATATTAGTGCTAATTGATGCATGTAGAAAACGTTTATTTATTTTTACCGAAAAAATTGGGTCTAAAGCCCCGTCCTTCTAGGACGGCTTTTTATTGATTAATTCATCAACATAATCTCTAAGTTTATCCTGCCAGTCTGGAATATTTTTCAATGATTCCTTTTGTCCGACACGTCCTTTAAAGCATATTGGATTTTTATCGAGAGAACATTCTTTTTCTGGTTTCCATCGGTATTGATGATTTTTTTGGAAAGGCATATAATATCTTATCTATAGTGGTATACTAGTTATATCACACAAACAGAAAGCCATGAAAGCCAGGTATCAATATCGTTTCTATCCTACAGACCAACAACAACGGAGTTTAGCTCAGTTGTTTGGTTGCGTCCGTGTAGTTTGGAATGATGCTCTGGCTCTCTGTAAACAGTCAGAAAAGCTGCCAAGTAATAACGATTTGCAAAAATTAGTAATTACCCAAGCCAAAAAGACTGATGAACGTATTTGGTTGTCCGAGGTTTCCAGTGTCCCCTTGCAACAGTCAGTTGCCGACTTGGGAGTAGCTTATAAAAACTTTTTCGACTCTTTAAAAGGAAAACGCAAAGGAAAGAAAGTAGGTAGTCCAAAGTTTAAAAAGAAAATTAATCAGCAATCAGCACGGTTTGTAAAGACAGGTTTCTCAATTCAAGGCTCTCATGTCTATCTAGCCAAAATTGGTAATGTTAGACCTATTTGGTCTAGAGAATTACCATCATCGCCTAGTTCTGTAACAGTAATCAAGGATTGTGCTAACCGCTATTTTCTTAGCTTTGTTGTAGAGGTTGAACCAATCAATATTGATGCTAAAAACCAAAGTATTGGTATTGATTTAGGGATAAAAACTTTTGCTTTTATGAGCAATGGGGAGAAAGCGGAAAGCCCCGATTACTCAAAGAAAGACCGCAAAATTCGTAAACTACAACGCAAGATAGCGAGGCAACAAAAAGACTCACGGCGTAGAGATAGGACTAGAATTAAAATTGCAAAGCTGCACAACAAAAAAGCAGATACTCGCAAAGACTTTCTACACAAACTATCCACCAAAATCGTTAGCGAAAATCAAGCTATTGTTTTGGAAGACTTGAATGTGTCAGGAATGGTTAAAAACCGCAGGCTTTCTAGAGCTATCAGCATTCAAGGATGGAGAGAATTTAGAACATTGTGTGAAGGCAAATCTGAGAAGCTTAATCGTGATTTTCACGTGATAAGTCGATGGGAACCTACAAGCCAAGTTTGTTCTGAGTGCGGTTATAAATGGGGTAAGCTTGATTTGAAAGTTCGGAAGCTTCAGTGTTTAAATTGTGGCACTGAACACGACCGAGACGAAAATGCAGCAAAAAATATAAACAAAGTCGGGATAGGGCATTGCCACGACTCTAAACGGACGCGGAGACAGAGTAAGACTACTTCGGTAGCGTCAGTCAGTGAAGCGTCAAGAATCACCGCTCCTTTAGGACGGTGAGTATGTCAACCTTAGGTAGTTCACCAAAGTAACTTTACAGGGACAAAAATCTCCGCGTCTCCCTCTCTCCGAGTCAGTCTCAACCGTCAATTCTGGGTTGGCGAACCCCTAGGTTTACTTATAGTTTGCTTGTGAAAAACAAATAAATCTCTATGGTCGGGAAGTTGTAAAATTTTTGTTAAATTGAACAAGCATTGTCATTCATGTAAATTTTAGATTTTTAACGGTTTTAACCCAAGCCCAGCCAAGTTTTTAGCCGTTAACATCACCAATCTAAAACCAAATGGGAAATCAAGGCTCTATCCGTACAGCATATTTTTAAGGTACTTAGCATGACAGCAACAACCCCAAAACAAACTTCAGCAGTTCCCGATTTTTGTGAAGGAATCCAATATTTTGGGGAACCTCTGCCGGAATTTGATAGGTATGGAAAAGAAAGCGTAGTAGCTAATGGGACTGTGAATCCTCAAGAAGATGCCGCAGTATATCAAACTATTCTCTATGCCGATGCATTGCGCTATCTGACTCTACAAATTACTGGCAGTAAAGCTTCCGGGCATCCCGGTGGATTTGCCAGCCAAGCAGAGGCGTATGCAGCACTTGTCATGCTCGGTCACAAAAATATTATTACCGAAGTTGGACACCACGCCCCTGGATTTTATAGTGCCATGTTCTTAGACCGATCGCTCGAAGACATGGGTATATCCACAGTACAACAATTACGCGATCGCTTCCGCGAAAAACACGGGCTTTTGGGACATCTTTCTGGTTACATTCCTGGTATTCTCGCACCCGCAGGTCCCTTAGGACAAGGACAACACTTCGCAATGTCCGCAGCACTACTCCACCGTGACAAACTCTTCCCCTTCACCGTTGGGGATGGCGGTTTAGGTGAACCCTACATCATGAGTGGCATGGCGCATTTCCATACAGCATACCCGGAAGTGACAAATTTCTTGCCAGTCTTGGTGTGGAATGGATTTAGCCAAGAACACCACAGCATGGTGTCCACCAAAACCAACGCAGAGATGATTGCCTATTGGCAAGGTAATGGTTTTGACGAAGTTATCTTAGTTGATGCCAAAGACTTCGACGACAAAAACCAACCTGGTGATTATGTAGATAGCACCGCCTTCTCAATTCCCAAGAGAATGGAATTTACCAAAGCAATATTAACGGGAGTCGATAGAGCCGCGAAATCTGCATTAGGTGGCAAACTCACCGTGTTTATCATTAAACAACTCAAAGGTGCAGGGGTACATGCACGCGGAGCCAAATCCCATAACCTCTATCCGAAAGATACCCTCGACGCACCACATATTATTGAAGCATTAAAGGCGATCGCATTACCTGCCGCCGCTTGGCAATTGGTACGCACAAACCTGGAAACAGCAGGTGGTGGTTCCGCATCAAAAACAGCCGTCACCGAATTTGTTTTACCCTTAGCTGACATTGGTAAATTACCTTTGGAAGAATATGCAGTTGGAGGAGAAGCAAAAGTTTCCACCACCGCGATGGGCAGATTAGTCGGTTATGTCGGACAAAAAGACAAAAACTTCATTGTCACCAACGCAGACGGAAATGAAGCATCGGGGATTGCCAATATCAACCAAGCTTTGAAAATCAACCACCCTGTCCAAGATGATTTGTATAATCAAGCACCAGGCGGACAAGTTTACGAACCCCTCAGCGAAGACGCATGTGCGGGTTTAGCAGCCGGTTTAGCCTTAATGGGTGCGAGAACATTATGGTGTTCCTACGAGTCCTTTGCCATCAATGGATTACCCATATGGCAAACCGTTACCCAAGCAATGGCAGAATTACGTCGTCCCACACCTTCGACAATTACCTTATATACCGCCGGAGCATTAGAGCAAGGGCGCAATGGTTGGACTCACCAACGTCCGGAAATTGAAGCTTACTTTGCTGCAATGATGCGAAATGGGAATGTTTTTCCTGTTTTCCCACCCGATGCCAACAGTATTCAAGTTTGTTATGACTGGGCATTAACTACTAAGAATAAGGGAATTGTGATTACTGCCAGCAAGTCGCCTTTGGCGATTAGAACTACTTTTGCTCAGACAAGAGAAGGTTTAGAAAATGGTGCGGTAATTCTTCAAGAAACCCCTGGAAGTAAAACAGTAGTTTTTGCAGTTATTGGTGACATTACATTAGTTCCTGTTTACGAAGCTGTTCAAAAATTACAAGAGCAAGGCATAGGAAGTCGCATAGTTTCTGTAATTAATCCTCGTCGTTTATATCGTGCTAGTGATGTCGCTTGGGACACTTGTTCGGAAGCTGACGGTGGATTTATGAATGATGCTAAATTCAATGAATTGTTTGCTGGGGATGCCTTAATTGGTGTTACAGGTGGTGCATCTGCGATGTTAGAGCCTGTAATGTTGAGAAGTAATTGTCAGCGTGATACTTTTGCTTGGAAGCGTGGGGAAACTACCGCAAGTGCAGGTGAATTGATGGCTTTTAATGGTTTGACTGCTGATGCTTTGGTGAACCGGGGAATGAGTTTGCTGGGGTAGTAATTCACTAAATAATCTATATCTATTTCCTCACCTAGATTTATTCTGGGTGGGGTTTGTCATTCATGGAAAAATCTGCATACAGTTTTGTAGATTGGGTGGAACAAAGTGAAACCCAACTATATTTTAAGTAAAATTTAAATTATCTGTTAAAAATTCAGTGTTAATACTGCTATTTATTATAAACAACCAGAATCATAATAGTAAACGATAACAAAATAAAATATTATAAGATAATGGCAGTAGAAAATGTCTACTCAACCTACGAAAACAGAAAATCTGAGAATTATCAAAACTAGACTGAAAACCAGCAATTTACCCAACAAAATTATACAACTTTCCGCAGGCACGATCACAATACTTGCACAAAAGCCGGAGTTAGACCCCGTAATTCAAATTATTATTGATCAAAATAACACGATCAAAGCAAGTAATGGTCGTCGTCTTGCGGCAGAAAACAAAGCTGATTCCCTCCAAGCAAAGCTTTTAGAGTTCTTAAATCCTTCCAAAAGTGAGATTATTCAGCTTTGGAGTAAACTTTTCGGCAAAGTGACAAAAGATGATGATGGAATTCTGGACGAACTAGGTGCAGTCTCAAAAGAATCTGTTAGAGAAGATTTAGAAGTAGCAGAAAAAATAATTGAAGATGCAACTGATATAGCTCAACAATATAAAAATAAATATGGACAGCTATAGCTTGCTGGATAATGTCTGAATCAAAATATAGAAATAATCATCAACAAAACATAATTAGCTAATCAAATGAATAGGAAAAAACAATTAGATGGACTTAATTACAAGCAATTCCAAAAGAGAAATTCAGATAAATTTAATTCACTCAGTCAAAATAGTAAAAAGTTAGCTCGTCAGGAGGGATATAAAAATATCGGTTGGGCAAATATTCGTCAATCTTGGAACATCTTGCAAAGGATGACTATTTTATTGCCAGTAGATTTCATAGAATTTGCCATCAATAAGGCAGAAAAATGCTATGAACAAGCAAAACAGAAGGGAGACTTACTAGAAATACTGGAATCAGGAAAAAAAGTAATTCAATCAATAAAAATTAAGTATCAGTAGTTGTAATTAGAATTCTATGAAATATATATTAGTAGATTTATATCCCAGTTGGGAGATTATTCTTGCAGATTTATCTGATTTATTTAGCTTTCAATATAAAAAAGCTAATACAAATATAAGCAGTTTTGGTAAACTTCAAAATAGCTATATAATTTTAGATATATCTTATGCCCGTAAGGCAGACTTAGATGATTACATAATTAATAGTAAAGTCGGTGCATCTGAATATGCAAGGGCTTCCGTACTATACTCTTTATATGCTTGTCGTTATCTAATTGTGGATGATATCCAATATCCAAACTATCAAGACTGGCAGAATAAATATGGCTTAAGTATAGATCATAGCTTGCCTAGACGTTGGTTTCCTCGTTTAACATTTGATTGTACTAACTGGAAGCCAATGTCAAAAAAAGATAACCAAGATAAAAAAGATGAATTTTTAGAAGAAGGTGTAGAAAGACTAGAATGGCTATCTACAAAAATATTAGATATAAAGTCTAAATACTTATCTGATTAGTATTAATTTTAGTTGGGTGAAATGAAGTAGAAACCAGCATTATATTTTGGGTAAACAATAAATTTTAATCTTGGGTAACGGTGTAAAGTTTATATTTCCATCTACATAAAATCTTTCGTGCGTCTAACCCAACCTACCTTGCTATGTTAAAGGAACACAAAAAATATCTTCTACGTCATCACAGATTAAATCTTATTGTTACTTGTTAAACTAGCATGAAAATTAATTTTGGTCATACATTAATTAATTCAGTTTTATATTTAAGTTTATCTTTGAGTACAACTTTAACAATAACATTCAATCAAACTGCGATCGCCAGAAAAATTCCCTCAAAAAATAGTAGTCAAAGTATTCAGGTTTTCAAACCTAATGAACTAGCTAAGTTGCAGAAAAAGATGAAAGAGGAAATGCAAGCAACACTAGACTTAGCTGGCTTAGGTAAGATTATTAAACCTCCTATTTTTGACGCTAATCTGAAAACTTACCGCGCCCAATGGTCTAAAGTTAATCCCGAAATCGCACCCTTTCTCGGCTATTGGATGAATAATTGGGAAATGTTTCAACCTGCTGTAACGATGGTTGTTTTCCCATCGACTGTGAAAGGGCAGGTTTGTATGATTGAATATCAAGACAATCAAAGTTATATTATCTATCCAGGTGAACCTCGTCCACCTAACCCAATACCACGATTTTCTACCCTGAAGATTAATCGGGGACAAGGACAACAGGGTAAGTTGCGATTACATAAATCTCTGATTAGTAAAAATAATGTTGTTGGGGATATGGAATTTTTGGGAATTGCGATTGGTAAACAGAATTTGCAATTATATGCTTCCAATGGTATTCCGAAGTTAGATTCTTCTCTGCCAACTGAGGTTATCCAAAAATTCAAAACGAATCAATGTAGAGAGAAGTAGTTATAAATAGTTTAATTTTTTTAGTTTTTGAATTGAGTATAGTCAAGGTAAAATATTCCGCGCCACCAGATTAATTTCGACGCAAAAACCTTCTCAATAATGGAATCAAGCCAATCAATATCAAAATTGTACCGATGCCAGTAAATATGGAAGGCAAAAACCATGAGTTGAAGCGAGAGTGAATTGATGCTACTTCTATTAGTTTAGGATTATAGATGACTTCGACTTTTTGACCTTTTTTATATGCTGGTGGGTTGCTACTGGAAGCATCTTCAAATACTAATGGTTCCTCATTAATAGGTGTATATTGCACTATCGGATGGTAATTTGTTACAGAAATACCATCTTCATCTTTATATGTATATTGCACGTAATCGATTACAGTTCCTTGTGTAATCAGAGAATTACGAATATGTGAGTTAATATTAACTCCAATAATTATACCTGCGATCGCAAATACACTACCAATGCCAATAAATAATGAAGTAAACAACCGAAAAAACATTAAATCATCTTTCTTCATCGAATATCGCCTTTAATTCAGTTTAATCTCGTAGTTCATCAAAAAAATGACCAACAACTAGATTAGAATAGATAAAATATTGCTTGCTGATGTATAATCAAGTGCGATCGCACTTTAATTTTAACCTAGCGAACTAATTCCATTTTCTCGATAATTTGCTGTTGACGAGTTTTTCCACAAGGTTCGGCACTTTGACAATCGTTTACATTTGCTAATCCATAAGTAAAACGTACTTTCTTATTTAAGTATGCTTTTTCCTGTTCACAAATACCAAAATCAGCACCAAGTTCGTGCTGTTTTCCTTTTTCGTCCACAATCGACACATAACACAGCAAATCACCGTTTGTAATTCTTTTCACTGTGCCAATTTTTGGTAGAGTTGTACTTGTTCCAACTTTAGCGCCAATAACTTCCATTTTAGAAACCAGATTTACTCTTTGCTTTTTGTTGCAGGGTACTCTGCCTTGACATTGGGGACTGTCGATATTGGTTAATTTATAAGTTAAGCGGACTTTTTTATTCAAGTAAGTTTTCTCTTGTCCACAAAAGCGAAAGTCTCCGTAAAGATTATAGGATTTACCTTTGTCATCAACGAGGGTTACATAACATGCTAAGTCGCCGTTGACAAGTTTTTTAACCGTACCAACTGTTGGTAATGTGGATTTCTTTTTACTAGCTTTGACTGATGCTGCTGTGGCGACATCAAGATGCGATTTGACGGCGAAGCTGGTTGAATGAATCGAACTGATAACCATTAAGGAACAAGCAGTAGAGGCAATAATTCGGATTAAACTCTTCATCGGTATATACTAATTATTTGCTGTTATAAATCTATTATTACTGCCGTACAAATTTATGCAACAAGTGAACTAATGTAGTATTGCCAATGTGTGAGGTACATCATCTCCAAGAGACTCACTGGCAGGATTAGAAGGTTATTTGTTGTACAGCCCTGCTCTGCGGCAAGGAGATTTATCAAAAAAATTACTAAATTTGATGCTTGTGTTTGCGGAATTAATAATCTAGAGAGTGATTCTAAATACAGATACACAGAATACAAATAAATTTTACAGTCCTAAAGTATTAAAGGAGAAACAAATGAACGCTACTTCTACCGTGCTAAAAGAAGGTTCTAGAGGACAGGAAGTTGTCAAACTGCAAGAAGGTTTGAAAAAACTCAATTTTTATGCGGGTGCGATTGATGGAATTTTTGGTGCTGCCACCAAAGATGCTGTCATTAGATTTCAACGTTCTCATGGATTAGTCGCTGATGGAATTGTTGGTGCCAAAACTTGGTCTAAATTAAATGAATTGCTAGGAAATAATATGTCTAAAAATAAATGGCGCAAGATGACACCTCAACAAGAGGTAGATGAAATTAAATCATTAATTAATAGTCGTATGGGAGTAGCTGCTCTAAATCAAGTAGCACTAGAAAACTTTATTGGTTTTGATTGTACTCGCAGATTTTATATTAATGATGAATTTGGTGGTTTTCAAACTTTGATGCGAATTAAATGCAGCACCCCAAGAGGAGCTTCTAGCGCTATTGGTTATCATGAAATTCGCGTTACATTTAATCGTTTTGAAAGCAATATTGAAAATTTTGAAATTGAGCGGGTTTCCGAAGAAACAGGTGCTCCAAAATTTGAATTACCAGAATAATGAGTAATTAATAAAATATAGGTTTGTAGTTGTACTTTAACAGCAAATACTGATTGCATGGGTAAAGCATAACTACAAGCCTAATTATTCTACTCATAATTATTTTGCAGCACAGAAACAGACAACGCATCAATTCTGAAATTGAGAAACAGTCAGAGAAAGAGAATTTGTTGCTGGTTCTTGGCTAATATCTGCCGAGGTTAAATCAAATTCGTAGTCATGATTTTGCCACGTTAATTTGAATTTGAGTCGCTGCCAACTTGGGGGAAGATTGGGACAAGCTAGGGGACCAAATTTAGTCATGCGAATCCCCGCAAAGCCAAATATCACAGCCTGCCAAACTCCTCCCGCAGTTGCTGCATGAATGCCTTCGTGGGCATTTTTGCGTGTGTCTGCTAAGTCCACTAATGCTGATTGTAAAAAGCGGTTGTAGGCTTCCTCTGGCTGGTTTAACTCACAAGCTAGAATTGCATGAATTGCTGGACCTAGGGAAGAACCGTAACTATGATCGGTGCGACAGTGATAATAATTCCAGTTAGCTAGTAGGGTTTTGTGGTTGTAGTGGAGATTTGACGATACTTGCGGAGAGACACTCCGTAATAAGTACAACATCATCAACACATCTGGTTGCTTGAGGATTTGCTTTTGATTTGTGCTTTCAATTCCTAGCAGCGCTTGCATTGATTTGGTGCGGGGTTCATAGTCTGCCAAATTGATATCTTCTAAATCAAAGAATCCCTCAAATTGTTCAATTAAACCAGTTTCAGCATCTTGATTCACAAATAAACGCTGGGCAATTTCTGTCCATCGATCGCGTCTAATATCTGTTAAGCTTAATTTTTGTGTAAGTTCAGTAGCAGTGTCGGGATAATTTGTCGTTAACCATTCCCATATTTGCAATGCAGTCTGTAAATGCCACCTCACCATAATATTCGTAAAGGCATTATTATTAACCCGATCATGGTTTTCATCGGGTCCAACTACATCCAGGATATCGTAACCGCAACGCTCTTGATTCCATTCGACGCGACTTTCCCAAAAAACCGCAGTATCGAGAATGATTTCCGCTCCACGCGATCGCATCCAATCATTATCGCCTGTGGCTTGCCAATATTGCCAGACTCCATAGGCAACATCAGTATTGATATGAACTTCGATATCTCCGCACCAAATACGGACGATTTCACCTGTGGAGGTTTCCACCCAACGTGGTGTCACTTCATCTCCGGTATCAGCACTTTCCCACGCATACATCGCACCCCGATATCCGGCTTCTAAGGCTTTACGTCTTGCTCCTGGTAGGGTGTGATAGCGATATGCAAGCAGATTGCGTGCTAATTGCGGTTGTGTGAAGGTTAAAAAGGGCATGATGAAAATATCAGTGTCCCAAAAAATATGCCCGCGATATGCGTATCCTGAGAGGGTTTTGGGGGGAATGCTGACTCTTTCGTCTTGGCGAGGTGTGGCTGCCAGAAGTTGAAATAAACTGAAGCGAACGCTAAGTTGTGCTTGGATGTCTCCTTCAATCACAATATCGCTATTTTGCCAAACTTGTTCCCAGGCGGCGATATGTGCAGCGAGTAAGTGTGCAAAGTTGGGTGCTGTGGATAATTTCTCCACTGCCGACTCTAGAGGATTTTCGCTTTCCCGCGAGGTAAATATAGTTGTAATTTTCTCTAAGGATATGCTTTTTCCCGGTACACAGGTGAAGTTTTTAGTTAATTTCTTCTCTGATGTGGGAGTGGAATTGTTATTTGCAATTTCTCCGGGAATTTCTTCTGCAAGTGTTAGCTTGGTAGCCATACCCAATTGAATCCCAGAATTAATAGTCCGACTATGTAAGCCAATAATATTGTTACTAATCTTGTGATTTATGGTTTGCCAGTGTTTGATACCTTGAGTTGTGGTATTCTCATCCAAACTAGTTGTAACTGAAATATCACAAATCGCATCAATGGCTGTAATTTCACAACGAATAGCGACAATATGCTGTTCCGCTAAACTAGCAAAACGCTGAAAGTGTAAATCTATTGTATGCCCTTTGGGCGATCGCCAGCGAATATCCCGACTCAATAAACCTAAACGCATATCTAAGCTACGTTTATAGTTGATGATTTTTCCTGTATCTAACTGGAAAGTCTCTCCGGCAATTGTGATGTTTAAATTTAACCAATTTGGAACATTCACAAGTTCGGTTGTGACAACAGCGACATCATCATAAACCCCATGAATAAAGGTGGCTGGATTTTCATCTAAGTAACCTTCCTCAAATGTTCCACGTGTCCCTAAATAGCCATTACCAATAGTAAATACTGTTTCTTGATGATGTAAGTGTGCTGCGTTAAAAATCGCTTCGGAAATATTCCATTCTGTCGCATCTGTAAGCTGTAAATTAATCAGGGAATCAAGATTAAGAAAGTTATTGTTCATGAGTATAAGCCTACAAAAATATTGTTGGAAATAAAAATCAAAAGTGAAAATTTCAGTCAAAAAATACAAAAGAAAGTCATTGGCTAATTATTTTTCTCTGCCAAATCAAACAGATATATATATATATAAATGGCACAGGAGTAAGAATACAGAATATCTTCTCGATGAATCCATTTAATTTTGAAAAAGTTAGTATTTGTAGAGAGAGCAAGTTAACAATATCTAAATTGTCTGTGCAAAAACCTATAATCTTGTCAGTACGGTTATCTCTTCGCTTTTACCCTACTGGCAGGCTTGCCCACAACATCACGCAATTTAAATGTAAAACAGCTTAT
>NZ_JAYGHN010000029.1:9642-79583 GCF_034931845.1 Calothrix sp. UHCC 0171 | reverse complement strand
TTTAATTTTATCCTTTGCAGAACCAATTGTTTGAATTAAGTGCAAACTATTTTCGAGATAATTAAGCCTTGCATCTGGATTATCTGGATTGAATGCAGCTAAAACAGCTAATAAGTCCTCGCGTTTTGCTGTTCCTGGTTGATAAGTTTCCCGTAAACATTCCCAAGCAATGATTTTTGCATCTTGATGTACGGTGCGATCGTTTAATTTTTCACCTGTGACATCGCGATTTAATTCGTTCAAATATCCCAACATTAAATTCGGAACTGTTTCAGTAATACTATTATTTTGTTGTCGAGAATTTACTTGTAATGTCTCGGCATTGGCAATTATTTTTTCGGCATACAATTTTGCTAGTAATACTGTAATATTACGTTGCCCTACCATTAATGATAATTTTGTACAAGCATCAAAAAATTCTTGATCGGTAAATAAATTACGTTTACCTCGTTGCATTAAATATGCTTCCATAAAGGAAGAAAGTTTGTTTGCTTCAATCCGTAATGGCTTAATAATAGTCTTATTTACCCTTCCTAATTTCTCTTGCAAACGCGAAGTAATTACCAATGCATTTACCGGAAAATCAGGCGAATCTGGTTGTAAATCTGCACGAGTAGTTGCATTTAATTCCGAAAACCTATCAACTATTACCAAGATACGTCTTTTTCTTAATAGCTTTAACAAAAATTCTTCACATATTGGTTCCGGTTCGTCAATTAATGCTTGTAACTGTCCACGAATGGCTTCAATGAGGGCTAATTTCCCCTCAACTGGGCGAAATTCTTCTTCCAAAAGCACAGGCAACATTAAATGTTCACAAAGTCGTTGATTTTGCTTTTCTGCAATCGACCAATTAGCAATTTGACAAGCCAAACTCGTTTTCCCAATACCACCTTCACCGCAAATTATCAAACAACTACGCTGCTTTTCAAACGTGGGACGTAAGTTTTCTGGTGTTAGCTGCGGTAATGTATTGCCATCAAGAATAACCGGAATTGGAATATAGTTACTGCGGCTAGTAACTGTATCTTTTTTAGTAAATTGTTCCCGCGCTGATTCAATATATTTATTTACCCATGCATCCAAAACTTGGGGATGGAAGTGAAACCAACCAATAAATAACACGTACCGCAACGGCACATTAATACTTAGAAATGGCAGTGAAAAATCTGTATAAGGCTTGAGGGCATTATTAATTTGCAATAACCATAAAGGCTTAATTTGTAATAGTATTAACCATAAAATTGGCAGTAAAGTTACATACCCCACAAATCCTAAAAGTAACTTATGCTGTAAAAGCCATGCCACTACAACATCAAATAATCGCGTTTCCTTCTCTGCTTTCAACGCTTCCAATGGACGACGGATGCGGGCAGTATCCACTTCAGTAAAATTCTCTTTGTGTGATTCCAGAATTTGAATAACCTGCTCAAAATCGCCTATCACCTTCGTCAACTTTGGACTCGACAAATTATCAGCCACATCCTGATAACCACCAATAATGCCACCCAAACCCTTGACTACTGCATACCGCACATAATATTCACTATCATTCAGCAAGGGAATTAAAACCTGTATTGCAGAACTTGCTTCAGTTCCCATTGCCCCCAAAGCCAAAGCCGCATTTTTGCGAACACGTGGATTACTATCTTTTAAGGCATTAATCAGCGATGGAACCGCAACCTTTGCCTCACTACCAATCCTCCTCAAAGCCGAAGCAGCATAAATACGAACATACTGTTCCTTATCCTGCAAAGCAGCCATCAAAGCCGGAACCGCAGATTTCGCCGGTATCCCAATTTCACCCAATGCGAGTACCGCATACATCCGCACCTGCATATCTCCATCTTGTAGAGATTCTGTCAAGGCACCCACCGCAGTTGCAGCTTCCGCACCCATATCTCCCAAAACCCAAGCTGCACGCCATCGGATTTGACAATCTGGGTTTTTGAGATTTTCTACCAGTGTGGGAATTGCGGAGGAACCAATACTCACAAGTGCGTCATGTGCTTCCAAACGCACACGAGCATTGGTATCAATGAGTTTTTCGACTATTGGCGTGATTTTTGTATCAGCAGTAATCTGTGCCCAGCTATTTCCACTACAGAAGCAAAATAGCAGCAAGCATAGTACAGCTAGTTTACAAAATTTTGGGGCGATCGCTTGGATGGCTTTCACCGAGTTTATGGCTCCAGTCAGGCAACTGTATCTATTTTACTCCGAGTTGAAAATAGTGCAGAATCATGCGATCGCGATAACATATAGTATTAAAGATACAAAGTTAATGTACTTGAAGTTAGTGCCATTTATCCTAACGTGCAGTATAGCCGCCATCAATGACTAATTCTGCTCCGGTGACAAATTTCGATTCCTCAGAAGCTAAGTACAAAATTCCGTAAGCAATATCGTCTGGTTCACCCATATGTCCCAGAGGATGTAAGTAGTCCAGAAATTTCCGTCCCTTCTCCACATATTCTTTACCACCGAAATGCTCTTCTACCATCGGTGTCATAATAAAACCGGGATGGACGGAGTTGACACGAATATTATTAGATGCATACAGCAAAGCATCGGTTTTACTCATTAAACGTACTGCTCCTTTTGATGCATGATAAGCGGGAACACTGGTAGAACCAACCAATCCATATACAGCAGATATGTTGATAATACTGCCACTACCACCATCCAACATAAAAGGAATCGCGTGTTTGGTACAGAAAAAGACTCCATTGACATTGACTGTCATGACGGCATTCCATTCTTCCTGGGTGATTTTATGAGTCGGTTTATTGATACCTGAGATTCCGGCATTATTCACCAAAACATCTATCTTCCCCCACTTGCGGTGGATATCTGCAAATACACGCTCTACCTCGGATTCAATCCCAACATCTAACTGCCAATATTCCGCCTCTCCATTGTTTTTCTGAATTTCTTCTATTAGTGCCTTACTTTCCTCGGCACGAATATCGGTGACTGCAATTTTTGCACCTTCCTTCGCTAGCATGAGACTTGCGGCTTTACCAATACCCAAAGCTGCACCTGTAACTATTACAACTTTATCCTTGACTCTATTCATAGTCCCCTCTTAGATATGTGTCGGAATCTCGATCAAATCAGCTAAAAAACAAACAAGCTGTTCTCGAATCAGGGAACTTATAATTCCAAAAATATCCAATTTAGTAGCGCGTTGGAGGCATTTTCGATCTAAATATATTAATCATATTTGTCTCCCACCAAACACACCCACTATTGGATAAGTTATTTTTTGGAAGCCCCTCAGGAAAAGGGAAAAGCTTAAAAATAGGATTTACTATCGAACGCTTACTCTCACTACAACAGATGTGTTCACAAATACACAAATTAGTTGTATTTCTTGACATGAATGTAGATGAGCGATCGACAAATTTTCAAGCATTATTTACATGCTCTGATTTGATTGTGAAGCAATGTGTTTATAAGTAATCCTATATCATAAATATTAATATTGACAATTATTTTTTTTAACATATTTGTTTTGCAGAAAAAGTAAATTTAGTTACTATATAGAATAGTCTCAAGTAACTGAAATCAATCTAGAAAACAAAGTAAAATTAAAAAAAGTCAATCTGTTAATTTTTGACAGTTTTTGTCCGAGATACGGCAATTTTCGACTCAACCTGATGGATAGCGGCTTGCCAAACTTCATAGCCATTGAGACTCAGATGCAATCCATCGGTAGTTAAATCGGGACGTAAGTTACCTTGAAAATCTGTAAACCAATTATGGATATTTAAATAATTTGCACCTTCTTCCTGAGAAATTGTTGCCAACTTTTGGTTAATTTTGCGGATACGATTATTGGAAATTGTCGGTAAACGAGTTGGTAAAATCGATTGAACAATAATTTGAGTGAGGGGATGTTCTTCGCGCAAACGGCGAATAATTTTACGATGATTGCGTAAAATAACTTCATCAGCAGTACCTTTTCGCAAATCGTTAATGCCAGCCATCACATAGATAACATCAGGTCTTGTCTTAGAAAACATTGATACTCTTTTAAGTACACCTGTTGAAGTATCCCCAGAAATACCCTGATTTAACCATAACTTGCCAGAGGGTAACTTATCCTTGGGAAACCACATACTCAGAGAATCACCTACCATAATACTAAGACGATTTTTCCCTTGACCATCGCCCATTGCCCGCGCTTCTAAAGCTAATAAACCTTTCCAATCTTCATAAGTTAGTTTGCTTTTACTAGCGGCGATTTGCTCGCGCATTGCCTCGTTTCCTAGGCGTGTATAAATCTGTCCCAAGCGCAGGGCTGCTAGTCTTTGGTAATAAAGTTGTTTTCCTGATAAGGGTTGATAGCTAGTTTCTGACTGGATATTTAAATAAGTTGTCGGTGTCACAGATGTAGCTGGTGTTTGTGCTTGATTGCTAAATTCCGGTGGAGTGCTTTCCGGTGAAATTGGGGAAGCCAGAGAACTATTACTATCGCTAAATTCTGCCCGTAATTGTTGTGCTGGCGATTCGACTTTGAGATTCCACGGCACTGGAGAATTTTCGACAGGAACAATCGACAATTTGGGTAAAGCCGATGTTGGTACTGCCAATCCTGTCAACACACCAGCTGCCAACAGATAAACATCCTTCATCACTTTACCTCTCCTTAAAAATCATATATTTCCTAAACTCAGTTGCGATCGCCTGTTTTCAGGATATTTCTGCTACTACTCAATTACTTATTTACATTAGCCTTGTCCGTAAAACTTGCCAAATCGGCAATGGTTCACGAATACTTCACAAAACCCTTGACATTGTCAATAGTTTGTGTAATTAAACGCCAAGCATCATCGGATAATGCGGATTTAATCAAGATTAACACTTTACACCACTCAAGGAAATCATCATCGGAAAAAGTTTTCTGTATCTGTTCAATGTAAAAATTTTGCCACCATTCTGGCGCATATTTACTGTTCCAACGTCGTCGCCAACGCCTGCGCCAACGCCAAAAAACTTGGGAGAATTGCGTACCCGTGGATGGTGGAGGTGGAAAATCGGCATAGCTAACAAAGCGGCTCACATTGGTTGCATGGATGTATACCATGTAACTGTAGCAATCGATGCGTTCAATTTGGTCGATTTCAATGCCAAACATGATTGCCACTGCTTCTTCAGTTACGAATCGTGCCAATGGGTGCAAAAACGGCGATTTATAATTTATTTTCGATGCACGAATTGAGGGTGCTTTCACCCCTGTTGTTACTAGCATGGTAGATGATTCCCTGTTCGCGAGGGAATTGCGGCAATATTTGCAAAAAAATCCGACAAGCTAGCACCTATATGCTTTGGTTAAAGCATATAGGTGCTAGTCAAAATCAAAACAGTTCTTTGAGAACTTATTTTTTCTGGAGATTAAATTATTAAACGACAAAAGCGATCGCTTGCCAAGCAGATGAGCAAAATAATTGTAAATTCGTGATATTCCGCAATAAATTGCCAGTATTTGGGTTGAATCTCTGCTATTTCACGAAGTATTTGCCAAAATACAAAAATCCGCCTTCCTATTTAATTCGTAATTTATAATTCGTTATGTAGGATATTGGCTGATATTATTCGATTGCGGAAGAGGTATAGGAAACATGGCTCTGGTAGTCGCTGCATTTTATAAATTTACTCAGCTGCCAGATTTTCGGGAGATACAGCACCCATTGCTGTCGTTTTGTCTGACTCAAGGGATTAAAGGCACGATTTTACTGGCAGAGGAAGGAATTAATGGGACTATTGCCGGTTCACGCGCCGGCATCGACGCAGTATTAGCTTATTTACGTTCCGATTCTCGTTTACTGGATTTAGAACACAAGGAATCATCCGCAGAGTCAGCACCGTTTGAGCGGATGAAGGTGCGCTTAAAAAAGGAAATTGTCACTTTGGGTTTGCCGGAAGTTAGTCCGACACAACAGGTGGGAACCTATGTAAGTCCCCAAGATTGGAATGCGATCGCATCTGACCCTGATGTTATCATTATTGATACTCGCAATGATTATGAAGTCAAAATCGGTACTTTTAAGAATGCAGTAAATCCAGCTACCCATTCTTTCCGTGAATTCCCTGAATACGTACAGCAAAATCTTGATCCCCAAAAGCATAAAAAAATCGCCATGTTTTGTACCGGGGGCATTCGCTGCGAAAAGGCTTCTGCTTACATGCTTTCCCAAGGTTTTCAAGAGGTATATCACCTTCAAGGCGGAATTCTCAAGTATTTAGAGGAAGTACCCAAAGAAGATAGTATTTGGGAAGGTGAATGTTTTGTCTTTGATGAACGTATTGCTGTGCAACATGGCTTGACTGCCGGAACCTATGATATGTGTGTAGGTTGCGGGCATCCAATTAATCAGGAAGATAAGCTTTCTCCCCATTATGAAGAAGGTATTTACTGTCCCTATTGTCATGAAACTTTAACGGCAGAAAAGCGCATCAGGTTAGAGGAGAAAAAAAGACAAAGCCAATTAAAAACACGACGGGATGCTTAAGTTGAGAGAAATACCAGAATTTAGGGAATGCTAAAGGTAGTTGCATCGGGCTGGGAAATCTCGCAATTGAGTATATGCAAAACAATCGTTTATCTATTGGTTTGACTATTTTTTTGGGGATTGCGTTTACTTCCATGGGATTAATCATCGGTTGTGCTGCTGCTCGTGTTGCAGTATTGACATGTATTCGCGATGGAGCGACTCAACACCCAGAAACAGGAAACTGCCAGTTAGAAAAATCAACATTACTGACACCCTGGGCAAAAACATCAAATAAAGTCGCACTCCAGGATATCCACAAGGCGGAATCTGTAGAAATTGATGTGGAAACTTACACAGTGCAGTTGCAATTGAAAAACAACAAAGATAAATTTTCCCTCTATCAATCACCATATTCCCAGAATTCCCAGCAGTTAGCGACACTGATTAACTCTTTCCTCGCTAATACCAACACTAAATCCTTTCGCTTTCAAGAAGGTGGTGGCATTGGGGAAACCTTAGCACTATTATCTGTTTGTGGATTTGGGATAACGCTTACCTACTTCGGGCTTATGGGTTGGAAAGCTTCATGGCTAGCATCAAACCATCAGCAATCGGAACCAAACTAATACTAACCCGTTGATCTTGATATATTTTTGTATTTAATGCCCGAATTTTGCGAGTCCGATTATCTTGTGTTTCCTCTGGCTCTACGACTCTTCCCGACCATAAAACATTATCGATCGCAATTAAACCACCAGGACGTACCAACTGTAAACAATATTCGTAATAGTCATCATAACCGCTTTTATCCGCATCGATAAAGGCAAAATCAAAGCTTCCTGCTTCCCCATCGGCAATTAATTTATCCAAGGTTTCCCTCGCAGGAGCAATATATAAATCAATTTTATCGGCGACACCAGCCTCTTCCCAATAGCGACGGGCTATTTGTGTGTATTCATCACTAACATCACAAGCTACTATTTTTCCATCTTTTGGTAGTGCCAATGCCGTGACAAGGGAACTATAGCCAGTAAATACCCCTATCTCTAATGTCTTTTTTGCACCAATTAATTGCAGCAACAAACTCATAAATTGTCCTTGCTCAGGAGCAATTTGCATCATTGCCATCGGATGCTGTGCCGTTTCTTGACGTAGTTTGGTTAATATCTCTGGTTCTCTGACGGAAACAGAGAGGAGATATTCGTGCAGATTTTTTTCGAGTCCAAGGGTTTGATTTGCCATTGTGAATTAGAAGTAGGGAAAGGTTACACCCAGATACAAACAAGTTTATATCTATTTTTCATTCCCAATTTACAATGTGTAGATTACGGAATCGTGAGATTAAGTAGATATCAGGGAATACTAAGTGGAGTTAGTTATGCAATGTGACTATGCGATACTTACTTTATCCGATCACTTTCCTAATACTTTACAGGTCAATTTCTCAATATCCTCAATACAAAATAGAATCCCAAGATAATATTCCCCAGTATTTACAAGAAGTATTTGCAGTGGCGATCGCAGAATTTAATGCGATCGGTTTTCAGCAATACGGATACTTAGAGGTGACATCAATAGTCAAGAATGAAACCCCGACGTTGGAAGCATTTTTGTATAATTATTTACACGATACATATATTACTCTTGGAATTCGCTATTCAGCAGAAGTCCATCATTTATTCAAGATTGAATTTTACACGTTTTTTGATGATGAAAGTTTGCTGCTGACAACAAATAGTCAAGCCGATGGCATCCTGGATGAAACTCCTTCCCTAATTATTCGAGATGCTTACATGACAGATATTTCTACACAATGGTATCTGCACCAAAATGCTCTCAAAAAACTAGCGAATTGCAAACAAATATCTCATGTTCCACCAGGGAAGTTTACCAACGTATTACAAATGCATGGCAGGAATTATATAGATTTTCTAGTCAGAACTCAAAAATTACGCCGAATGACAACAGAGAACTCATTTAAATTTAATATAAACACTGCATGGTATTTAGCAAAAAAGATAACAAATGGGGTAATTCAAACTTCACAACTCCAGAAAAAACAGCCAAAATTAACAACCAAATTTGCAAATAATTCCGGTATCAAAATTAAGATTCCTGTAGAATTAGAAGTTGAAATATTTAAAAGGATAGAAAAGCAAAATCAGCTAATTTTTGATAATAATATTCGTGCTTTATTTCTGTTATTTAGCTTTAGTTTATTTATCATCTCGTACATACAAATACTTGAAGCACATAGTTTAGTAATTTTTGCCCTCGCCATCATGCTACATGAAGCTGGACATGTAATGGCGATGAAATTGTGTGGATATCGTGATACTTCAATCTTATTTTTACCATTTTTGGGTGCTGTTGCCACTGCGAGAGAAAAATATGATGCAACGCTTGCTCAAAGTATATTTGTGTTGTTAGCGGGACCTTTACCGGGATTAATTCTGGGTATATATTTAGGTATCACATCTGCAAGTTTTAGCAATCCAGTTTTGATTAAAGAAATAGCTAGAATATTGATTAGTTTAAATCTGATCAATTTAATGCCTATTTACCCTCTTGATGGTGGTAAAATTGTCAATTTACTAATTTTTTCTAAGTTTGCTTATAGTGATATTTTATTTAGGTTATTAGGTCTATTTATTTTAGGCTGCTGCGCTGTCATGCAACCCGTATTAATAGTATTTGTAATTTTGAATCTTCTCAATTTACCCTATAGTTTTCGACTAGCGAAAACCAGTTTAAAATTAAAAAGATTTTTGAATACGAATTATCAAACAAGTTCAGATAATGTATTATATTATATCTTTGAATATGTCAATAAATTTGCCGATGAGAAGTTATTGGCAAATGGAAAAAACTCTTTAGTGAAAAATTTATGGTTACGTTACAACGAATCTCAAAGTCAGCCAATCAAGCAATTTAGTCTAGTAATTGTCTATTGTATTAGTGTTTTTGGAGGACTAATTGGAGGATTATTGGCGTTTTCTCCTAGTCCTGCCAATTATAAATCCCGTAATGAAGCACATCGTCATCTCGAAGATAACTTACTTGTCAACAAAAATACACATACACAAGAACTTTAAAATATAAGAAATCTCGAAAAAATAAATAACAAATTAATTCTTAAAAACACCCCCAGATTTCATCACAATCTGAGGGTATATCAGGCTATGAATTCCCATTAATTACAAGCTAGAATTTACTAAACTTTAATTACTAAATCCAACTTATAATTAATGACAGAAACATCTAGATTGATTCAGCTTATTTCGCCATTTTTAGCTGTTCCTCACTCTTCGCAGCCTTAAAGTTTGTTGCCATTTGCTCACTTTGTTCAGTGGTGAAGTTGTTACGAATAGTCGCGAACATAGTCGTTTCTTCTTGACGAATATGATCACCAACTTCATCCATTACCTTTTTAATTTTGTCCTTGAATACGGGTGAGGATGGGCTGAGAGCCTTAATTTCATCTAACAATACCCGTAACTGTGCTTGCTCGTCATACAACTCTTGGGTGTTATTTTCACCATAGTAGGGACGAACGGCAGGGTATACAACTTTCTCTTCCGCAATTGAGTGTACAAGCAAGTCTTTGTAAATTTGACCAAAGTATTCTTGGATTTTTTGTGAGTCGTTGCTAGCTAAAAGTTGAGTAAACAAAGTGTTTACCTTAGCATGATCCATACGAATTAAATCCTGAATATTCATGTCACTTTTATCGCTGTTCTGAGTGGTAACACTTCCAAAAACACCGCTCAAAGCAGCCATAGCATCCTGTACTCTTCCCCAAATGCCTTGATCTGCATCTTGTCCAGTTAGTTCACGTACACCCAAGACTTCCAAAATACCTTTAAGCTGTTCTTGATGGGCACGATTTTCAAAGTTGATGGTATTCAAAGGTCCAATTGCCATCCATCATCACATCAGCACCGACTTTTTGTGCGGCTTTGTGAATGGTTAAACCAGTCATTACTTGTTGATGCTTTAGTAATTCATGCTGAAATACCTTTTCATACAAGTTTAAATCCGAACCTTGCATCAATTTTTTAACCGTCTCTACCATTTGAGTAACGGTTTGTTCTGGTTGTGATTGGACTCCATATTGCACAACTACAGTATCCAAAATGCCCATATTTTTTTGGTCATCTTCAAGCATTTTGCGTAAGCGATCGCTCACTTCAGAATCATTACTTTCGCGCAAAAATAACTGCTCGTTATTAATCAGTAATTGTTGAACGGCTTTCATGTTTGCCAGCTTCATACCAATAGCAGAGCGCTTAGTATCATCTAATGTAGCTACCATTCTTCGTTCTCCTCCGAAAAGATTTATATAATCCTCAACTTCAGGTTCGCACAGAGGTCTAAAGCATTCCATCTTACTTTTGAACGATTCGCTCACAACTTAGGGTAGAAATAAGCAGGTAAAATTATGTTGATATTTTTGATAGAGTAAAAAATATAAGTCTTTTGGCAACTAAAAACCAAAGTGAATTACAATAATTTCTCAAAAAGTTACATTTTTAACTATCTGATTAAAGTTTTTTGCCTATTATTGAGGATATTCAAAAAAACTTCAAGTTTTAATGTAATCCTCTCTTTGCTCCTGAGCGATCGCTTTTGGGGCTTTTTTTAGAATATAGTTTGAGAATATATTTAGAATATATTTAGAATATATATTATTTACTATGTATCTCAAATATCGGCTATGCAAATCCGAGTCAAAGTTAAGCCCAACTCAAAAATTCCGAGAATAATTGAGGAAGATAATAATAATCTCACGATATATCTCAAATCACCCCCAGTTGATGGAAAAGCAAACCAAGAGTTAATTCAAGTTTTAGCAAAAAAATTCAATGTTCCCAAATCTAGCATCACAATTAAATCTGGCTTATCATCACGACAGAAATTAGTAGAAATTATGGATTAGGGAAAGGGTAGACAAAGGAAAATAGACACGGGAAATATTCGCGAAATATCTATGACTTTACACAATATTGAGTCCCAATTTTCAATTCCCTAATCTTCCGTAATCGCAATATATCCAGGCTGACTTTTCACTCGTTTAATCCATGCTTCAATAGCCGGAAATTGAGTTAAATCGTAACCAGCTTCAGGTGCTACATGTGTATAGGCAAACAAACTAATATCAGCTATAGAATAACGTCCACCAACAAAAAAGCTATTTGTTATTAAATGATGCTCCATAACATGGAGTGCAGTATAACCAGATTGATGACGCTTTTCAATTTCTGCTTTCTTTGCTTCTGCTTGATTGAGAATAGTCATCCAATATCTCGGTGTCGCAATAAAAGGTTCGTGACTATACTGTTCAAAAAACAGCCACTGGAGAACTTGGGCACGTAAAAAACGGTCATAAGGAAAATATTCTGTTCCTTCACTCAAGTAAACTAAAATAGCATTTGATTCTGCCAAATATTGACCAGTTTCAATTTCTAGCACGGGAATTTTACCGTTAGGATTTTTAGATAAAAACTCTGGAGTTCTCGTCAAACCTTTACTTACATCAATTTCTATTCTTGTGAAAGGCATCCCTAACTGTGTTAACAATAGACGTATTTTATAGCAATTGCCAGAAGGTAAAAAATCGTACAAACGTAGCGTTTCCATGCCACAATATTTAGGATGAAGTTGTAATTATCAAAAGGCTGCAAAAAACAATATCTTATCAGATAAAACTACCCATATAAATAAAATTTTATATATCACCTGTCGATGGTATAAAATAGTGTGAATTTTTAACCAAAATAAATTTAAGAAAGTATTATTTTATCCTCGTGTAATAGAATAAAGATAAATCTTCATTTTGCCGCGATCGCATGTGTGGAAGATATACTCTAACCCAATCAGCAAAAGCGATTTCTGAATATTTTGGTATCCCAGATATTCCCAACTTCAAGCCACAATACAATATTGCGCCTACGCAATTAGTGTTAGCAGTTTTACATGGCTCTGATTCAGATTTAAATGTAGATAACTCAGTGTGTAACAAACGTATATTGCAACAGTTACGTTGGGGGTTAATACCCCCCTGGGCAAAAGACAAAAGTATGGGTGCAAAATTAATTAATGCTAGGTCTGAAACCGTAGCCGAAAAACCATCATTTCGGGCGGCATTCAAGCGCAGACGGTGTTTGTTAGTTACCGATGGTTTTTATGAATGGCAGCGTCAGGATGGGAAGCAGCAACCTTTTTATTTTCGCCTGCAAAATCAACAGTTGTTCGCTTTTGCTGGACTCTGGGAGCAATGGCAGTCACCAGAAGGAGAACAAATCAAATCATGTACCATCTTAACTGCGATCGCCAACGAAATGATACAACCCATTCATGAGCGAATGCCTGTAATATTGCAGCCAGAAGATTACGATTTGTGGCTTGATGTGCAAGTGCCAGACCTAAAAATGTTAAAACCTTTGTTGCAGCCATTGTCTGCTGAAAGCATGACAGCATATCCAGTCAGTGCTTTGGTAAATAATGTCCGAAATAATCATCCTGAGTGTATTATGCCTGTGTAGGAGACGCGGGGATAAAGGGGTGTCAACCATTAATCTCGAACTTTCCAACTCGATTGGGTATTCTATAATTCCTCATGTCCCCTAATTACCAATTACAGCCTAAAAGCCAAAAGTTAATCAACTCTATTTAGCCGTTAGCCGAAATTCAGAGGCAAATATGCCAAGAACTCAAAAAAACGATAATTTTATCGATAAGTCATTTACTGTCATGGCGGATATTATTTTAAAAATTCTGCCAACTAACAAAAAAGCCAAAGAAGCCTTTGTTTATTACCGGGATGGAATGTCAGCCCAGGCAGAGGGTGAGTATGCTGAAGCTTTAGAATATTACAATGAAGCCCTGCAACTCGAACAAGACTCGAACGATCGCAGTTATGTTCTGTATAATATGGGCTTGATTTACGCTAGTAATGGCGACCACGAGAAAGCCTTAGAATATTATCACCAAGCGATCGAGTTAAATCCTCGTATGCCTCAAGCCTTGAATAATATCGCTGTAATTTACCATTTCCAAGGCGAACGAGCCAAAGAAGCAGGTGATGTAGACGGTGGCGAAGCCCTATTCGATCAAGCCGCAGATTACTGGGTACGGGCAATTCGTCTTGCACCCAATAACTACATAGAAGCCCAAAACTGGCTCAAAACTACCGGGCGATCGCAAATTGACGTATTCTTTTAGTAATTTTACTGATGGTTAGTAGTTAATGGTTAGGAGTTAGTAGTTAGTAGTTAATTGTTAACAACCAACTATTAACGAATAACCAAATAACCAAATATCCGAGAACCACTACTCAATTACCCATTTTATGATTGACCGCGAACAAGTACACAAAGTCGCTTCCTTAGCGCGTTTAGAATTAACACCTGAAGAAGAAGAAAAGTTCACTATACAATTAGGTAGTATTCTTGAATACGTAGAACAACTGAATGAACTTGATGTCACCGACGTTGTCCCAACTACGAGAGCGATCGATGTTAGTAATGTAACGAGACCCGATAACCTACAGCCTTATCCAGAACGGGAAGCAATCCTTAAGGGTGCGCCAGAACAAGAAGGCGATTTCTTCAAAGTCCCGAAAATATTAAATCCAGAGTAGAAGTAGCAGGTGTCAGAGCCAGACGCAGCAAATAGAAAACCATGGCTCTCCTGAGACTCATCATTATTCTCTGAAAAAATATCAATTTCCCGTTGAGTCAGCTTACTCATTCCCTTGATTCAACAAATTTTTTGCTATCCCCACTTCGGGCAATCAGCAAAAAAGGTTTTGGAAGTAATTTTCGCCCCGCATCAATCGATGCAATATACATTTCCTCCTTGCTTCCAATAATTTAGACTATGAGAGACCATTTATAAAGTAAATATTAAGGATAAGTAGAACGGTGCAAATAAACCGTAGACGCGGAGCGGCTTCTCGCAGAGTAGTATGTAACGAAAAGTAAAACTGCCTAAAACCCTTTTCCCACCTGCCTTCTGCCTTCTGCCTTCTGCTTCCTTCCTTTTCATAACGACAATTTTTAACACCGACCTACTTAGTCGCGCAGGGAGAAACCGGGTTTCTCATCAATAAATTCAGATGATGCTCGATATTTAAATCCCAGAAACCGGGTTTCTTTGGTCTTAAGGTTTACTTTATACATAACCTCTAAACAACAATCACTAAAGGTTTGAAGAAATCCAACTAATACAATTACCAACTATGCAAAGTATTAAAAACAAAAACTGGATTAACTTCTACCAGCAAATCACACCTTATTTATTTTTATTGCCAGCATTACTTATATTAGTAATAACTGTATTTTTACCAGCTTTACAAGCGTTTTATTTAACTTTTACTCAAATTCAAGATATTAGCGGTACACAAGCACAATGGGTTGGCTTGGCTAATTTTGTTCGTCTGTGGCATGATGCCGTATTTTGGAAAACTTTGAGCAATACCCTACTTTATCTAATAATTGTTGTCCCAATTCTAGTGATTGCACCTTTAGGTTTAGCAATATTAGTCAATCAAAAACTACGCGGTATCACCTGGTTCCGCGCCGCCTACTATACACCAGTAATTATTTCCATGGTAGTGGCTGGAATCGCCTGGAACTGGTTATACGAAGAAAAAGGGTTAATTAATCAATTTCTGACGAACTTAGGCATTATTAGAGAAGGTATTCCTTGGCTAACAAATCCCAAATTTGCACTGTTTAGTGTCATGGCTGTAACAGTGTGGAAAGGTTTGGGTTACTACATGGTAATTTATCTAGCTGGCTTACAATCAATTCCTGCGGATATATACGAAGCCGCATCAATTGATGGTTCTGATGGCATTCGCAAACATTTTGATATGACATTGCCATTAATGCGACCTTATTTAGCTTTAGTTGCAGTAATTTCGGCAATTTCCGCCACGAAAGTCTTTGAAGAAGTTTATATTATGACCCAAGGTGGACCCCGAAATAGTTCTAAAACAATAGTTTATTATTTATATGAACAGGCATTTTCTAATTTAGAAATCAGCTATGCCTGTACAATTGGTTTAGTCTTATTCCTGATAATATTAACACTATCAATCTTGCGGTTGCTCCTAGAAAATTCAGAGAATTCAGTTATTTAAATAACTATAATCTCCAACTTACTTAATCAGTCGGAGATACTAAGCCTAAAACCTTCGTTCAAATTCCACAACTGCACGATTGTCATCAAATAAATTTGTTGAGGCACGCACACGAAATTCACGATTAATTCGATAATTAATACCCCATTGTACTGGGTCACTAGCAGTTAAAATTTTCAATGCAGAAGCAGAAAATCGAGGGGAAATATCAACCCCAGCTTCCGCGGCTAATTCTAAACTCGAAAAATTTCTTCCCGCTTCTGGATTTTCAGAAATCACAGTTGGAAAAATACGAAATTCACTTAAGCCTAATGTATTCCCAATTTGATTAAATGCACTTTGGAAATTATTAAATACTGCTGAACCAGCAATATTAATTAAACCCAATGTACTATCTGCACTTCTTCCTTGGGTTTCCACAAATCCACCACCAAGTAAGGCAACAATTTCGTTTTGACTACGGGTCGGATTACTGGTTAATTCCAGGTTATTATTTAGTTGACTGGCTGGACCTTCGACTCTAGCTTCGACACGAACACTTTCTAATGCTCCTACTCCTGTTGTATTGATGCGGCTAAAATCACCATTTTGAACGACATCTAAGACCTTAGCAAATAAGCGAATATTTAATTCTGGATCACGTGGTTGGCTTTTTCTAAAAATGGCTCTATGTCTGTAACCACGCGCTAATTTAAATTGTGTCGTAAATAAATTCACACCACCCGATCTCAGTCTAATTTCTCCTTCAGGAATGGGGTCTATAAATGAGCCTGTAACATTTAAATCACCTGTAGCGATAAAATTTAGAATTGGTGGGCGAGTAATTCTCACATTATTTCCCAGAGTTAACTGTAAGTTGTTAAATCGTGTGGGTGTAGTGTTTATTTCTGCTTCTGTTGGTTGATTTGATTTTAGTAAATTAGTTGAGGAATTTTCAATTTTAGTTTCGTCACTTGTAGATTCAGATAAGAATACTTGACCGTTACTTAACTTAATTTTGCCACCGAGTAATGGGTCGATCGCCGAACCAGTAATTTGTAATTTACCACTCACACCACCTTGATATAAACTCTTAAGGTTTAATGCTAATCTATCAAGATTTACTGTTAGGGGATTGTTTATTTGTAATTCATTATTGGAGATGGGAATTTCACCGAATGCGGCGACTCTTCCTTGACTAAATTTACCTTCCAGATTTTCGACAATGATGCGGTCAAAATCGAATTTTGCTTGTCCAGAAACATCAGTGAGTTTTCCAGGTAATGCTTGGGCTGAGAATATGGCTTTATTTAAGTTGGCAATTCCATTGAGAATGAGTTGATCGCTAGTTCCTTTAACTTGTAAATCAACCTCTCCTTCCCCATTTTCAAAAGTTATTTGGTTAGTGAATAGATTTAATACTGCTAACCCTTGATTTTTGATTTTCACAGCAAGATTGATTTGATTATCTTGGGGTGGTGGTGATAGGGGAGCTTGGTAGGGAATGCCTCCAGCAATGGTTACAGGGTCAGAACCAACTACATTAATATTACTATTGAAACTTAAACGTCCATTAGCGTAGTTAAAACTAGCATCGGCTGATTGTACTCCCTTGGCATTTAATGTACCTTCACTAACTTGAAAATCACCTTGTGCCTGGGGATTGATAATACTACCTGCGATCGCAGCTTGTCCACTCAAATTTCCGGTTAATCCAACTGGCAATTTAACGAAGTTACTGAGGAGTTTGACGGGGAAGTTTTGGACTCGTAATGTCCCCGATTGTTCTTCACCGCCAATACTGCCTGTAAAGGCTAATAGCCGACTCCTGGACTCGACACGTAAGGGTTGAAAGCGTAAAATCCCTTCATTAAAGTTACCCCTGGCAATAATTTTTTCAGCGACAAAATAGCGATTTGGATCGTTTTCCCGCCCCCAAATAAAGTTGAGTCCGTTGAATTTAAAGTCTGCGGCTAGTCCGGTAGCTGTAGCGGTGTCAAATGTCACCTCGCCGTCGAAACTTCCTTTTAAATCGGCTAAATCGGGTATCGGTGACGCATCACGTCGTTGCTGTTGCTGTTTTTCGGATAAGGCTCCTAATTCGGCGAACCGTTGTAGTTGGAATAATAATAGTTTGTCATCTAGGGATTCTGGAGTTTGGGGAAGTTGGATTATTTGGGCTAACTCTGCTGGATTGGGTAAGCTGGCAGGCTTGGTATTATTCAAATCAGCAGCAGTGCCGAAGTCTTTTTCCCCAATGCCCCGTCCCAAATCTCCAATTTCAAAGATTTGTAACGTTGTTAATACGTCTTGGATATTACCTTGGTTTACCGACAAAGTGCCTTGGACTTGGGGAATTTTTGAAGTTGGATTGACGCTACCAACAAAGGCATAGCGGCTATTATTTTTAATAAAATTGCTATTTTGCAGCGTTAACTTACCCTGATTGTAGTTGAAGGCAGCATCCAGACTATTTCCCTGGATACGACCAACACGAGGATTTGCGATCGCAATATTTCCATTTGCGGCTAGGGTATTCTGGTTCACCTGAAAGTTCCCGGTTAAGGAACCACCTACACCACCGCCACCAATAAAGGGGTTACTCGGTAAGCTTAAATTTAAGGCGGTGAGGGGAAAGTTATTAACCTGGGCAATAATATTTTCGCCTTGGGATTTGCCAACGGCAGTGGCATCTTTCCAGCGCACCGAAAAGTCTTGGGGGCGATTATTGGCATCTAAATTAAAGGCAATTCTATCTTGCTGACCGGCAACATCCAATTTTAAACCGCTTCCAGTTTCAGTAGTAATATTCCCCCTCATTAACGGTTCAAAGGCAAATTTATTGACCGCTAAATTTCTCAGTGCTAGCTGCCCCTGCAAATTGGGTACGGGCAAATTCCCCGTAATTTTGCCAATAAAATCAGCCCTCCCCGCTAAATCAATCCCATTTGGCAACTTCGCAGGTAAATTATTCAAATTGTAATTTTTGGCATCAACATCCAAATTTAAGCCAGTAATTACCGGGAATCCTTCACCCTTGGCATTGGCTGTAATGTATCCGCTTGCAGTCACATCTGCCGATTTGGCACTGTTAATTACCAATCTTTCGCCATTCCAACCGACATTTGCCGTTAGTGGTTGCTGAATACCCGCTAAACCCTGGGAAAAGTTAACTTGACCCGCAGCGACCAAATTTGCCAAACTCAGATTCTTCACATTCCCCGCAACTTGGAGATTTCCCCCAAATTGCCCTTGTAACTCCTTGTTAACGCGACTTAACTCCACGCCAGCAGCATTCACTAAAGCTTGATAACGTCCCTTCGCCAAGCGAATATTTGTCGCCTGGACTGTTCTCCCCGCAACATTCAACCTTCCCTGACCACTTAATTCAATATTCTCCGGCTGAAACGAATCAACTGTACCCGCAACATTAAATTCACCATTTAATCCTCCTTCTACCTGGGGAGGAACCTTCGCAAAGGGCTGTAAAGGAACATTTCTAGCTAATACCTGGGCTTGATAGCGACCCCGTTCCAGTACAATTTTCCCAGCATTAAAGCTACCACCACCAACATCCAAGCGAGCTTGACCTCGTGCCTGAATCGCTGGTAGTTGGAACGAATCAACCGTGCCGGCAACTTGAAAAGCACCCGTGACTCTTCCCTGCACCTGTTGCGGGACTTCCGCTAATGCCTGCACATTAGAATTATTAATTTGTAATTGTGCCTGATATGCACCTTGATTGAGGCGAATATTATTCACCGCCACAGTGCCACCACCCACCAACAGACGGGCATTACCTCGACCTTGAATTGTCTTCAGCGTAATATTATCCCTGCTACCGGCAATTTGAAATGTCCCAGCTAGGGGATTTTGTAATACAGGTGCAGATTCCTTCAACACGCGGGATAAGCGGACATTATTGGCAACAAATTGGGCGGCAAAATTCTGCTCATCAAACCTCAATTGTGACAGAGCCACCCGACCCCCACCAATATCAATTCCCGCATTTGCCGATTCAATCCCAGCAATTGTGAACGGGGCTGTATTGCCAGCAATGAAGAGACGACCGTTAAATTTTACACCCTTCAAATTGACATTTTCCGTCTGTTCCTCACTCACAAACTGTTCCACAGCAATACCCGAAGTATCGGCTGTGACTCGCCACTGGTCATTAGCCCAATTCCCCGCCGCTTTTACCTGACCCCCCGCAACATTTAAGGCGACATTCTGGAAAGTGACACTGCGATCGCTATTAACAATTGTTTCCCCTGTTCCTGGATAAGTTCCATTTGGAGCTTGCCATTTGACGGCGGTTTGGATGTTTCCCGATGCACCAGAGGTATCAGTCCCTGGAGTTCCCGTAATTTGGGCAGTTGCAGCAACATCTCCAATTTGAAAATTCGGAGTGGCATTATAAATTTTGGCAACCGCATCCCCTGGCACATTCTTCGCCACGACAGTAAAATTCACCTGCGGGTTATCTCCCAGACGAACTTCACCTGCCCCCGTCACATCACCACCAACAGCAGGCTTACCTTGAATCTCGGAAAAATTAATTATCCCTGCCTGGGTTAAAAACTGAAACTTTGTCGTCAAACTATTAAAATCCAGCTGATCAATCTTTGCTTTGGCGATCGCATTTACTTGACCTGACAGTACAGGTTCGTCAATATCCCCCATCACCCGTAAATCTGCGTTTAAATTTGCCACTACAGGTAAGGGTAATTTCACCTTCAGGGTTTCTTGCAGATTCGCCGCACTGACTGAATTTACTCTTGCCGCTAACTTAAAGCCAGATTCGCGATCGATTACCCCATTGCCCAGTAAAGGTACTTTTCCATAGTTACTAGTAACATTCTCCAACCTGACTTCCGTCTTCTCAAAGCCAATTTTGCCTGTACCCTGGGTAAAAGGCAGTGGCATCTTCCCAACTTGGACTTGTAAACCTGTAGCGATCGCATCTCCAAATAGTAGCGGTGCTTCTTCCCCTTTTGCCTCTACCCGCAAATCACCCTTAACTATTCCCTTCTGTAATTTTACGGGTAATTTAATTATTTTAGTAATATCAGATGCCTGTAAATCATCAACTTGTAGTTGTAAATTATCTACCTTCGTCTTGGGACGAGTTTCACCACGGATAAAAAGACTACCACCATTATTCGGCTTCCCGGCGACTTCATACTTAATCAGTTGATTATTTTCCAACAACTGAGCCACCCCATTCACTTGGGAAAAAGCAACTTGATTCGGGCATTGGGGAGTGGGGGAGGGACAAGGAGAGATATTTCCCCCTAATCCCAACCTTGCCAGGGACGAAACTAAAACCAGATTGCCATTACGAAAACGAATTTTATCCAGATCAGTTTTGAATACTCCACCCTTACCAGGTGGCTGAATTTTTGTAGTTATCCAACTTCCTTGGGAATTTTGTTCAACGTAAAGCTTGGGGTTAACGAGGGTGACATCAAGCTTTAAACGTCGCTGAAAAATTAACTGCCAAATATCAAAACTAGCATTAACAGCCTCAACAGTAGCATGAGCAGGGTCTGTATCTGTTGCCGGAATCGAGGAACTACCAAACCTTACCCCAGACAGGGAAAAATCCTTAACCGCCCCTAATTGGACTGGACGATTCAGCGTATTTGTGAGATTTTGTTGTGCCAGTGGAGCCAAATCCTTATGGATAAACTTTTGTAACCACCAAGCACCAGCAACCAATCCAATTACCAAAATTCCACCCAAAGCAATACTGCCACGGGCTAAAACCAGCAACCAAAATCTTTGATTGCGAGGGGATTGGGAATTGCCACGCGCTTCTGGCGTTAAGTTCTGTTGATTGCTATCCGAATCCGGGGGAGTTTCATGGTTAGGGGAGTTACTCATGGGATTTTACTCTAATTACTCGCCGAGTCTAGTTAACACACCAAGGACGCACTAGTACGTGAAGGCAGAAGTAAGAAGGCAGAAGGAATAAAGCTTATTTCAGAAGCTTTTTGTCATTTTAGAATGGTTGCTTCATTTCCGCCCTACTGTACTAGTTGGGATACTATGGCGCTGTGTCACATACAGAATATAACCAGGATACAAAGCTATTGGGACTTTTGGGATTAGTTAAAAGACCTATTAGTTAAGTTAGAGATAAAAATTAGGTTTATAGTTAGGTGGAATCTTGTCAATAATCTCAACTTTCCCCAGATTTTGGCATTATTCCAGTATGGGAAAAATAACTACTCAAATACTACTCAAATATAAGTTTTCCAAACCTATGTTGAGATTTTTTAGTATGCGTAGCATTTTCCAGAGTTCAGGAAAGTTCTCAAGAAGGCGGTGATTGTTGCCCAAAGATTTCTTGACGGACTACCTAAAACTTTAATATGAATAAAGTTAATTGAAAAAGGACTGGTCATTATACCAATGCGTGTCTTTGTATTACTTTTTAACGCTCGCACAGAAAATGAAGGTATCCACACAATTCGAGTCGGCGATCGCAATAAGATACTGATGTTCGAGTCTCAGGATGATGCCGAACGCTTTGCCATGATGCTGGAAGCCCAGGATTTTCCCACACCTGCTGTTGAAGCAATTGATTCCCAAGATATCGAAGAATTTTGTCAAAGTGCAGATTATGACTGGGAAATCGTCCCTCCTGACGGTTTAGTCATTCCCCCAGAAGTCAACGTCGAAGCCACCGACTGGAATCCCGACGATGATGACATCAGCAACAATACCATTACCAGTAATCCAGACGCTGAAACCGAACCACAATATTCTGACAGCGAACTTGATAGCCTTCGTCGCCGACTCGAAGGATTGTTATGAAGGAACGAGGGGATGCGGGAATGAGGGGATGCGGGAATGAGGGGACGCGGGGACGCGGGGATGCGGGGATGCGGGGATGCTGGGCGCGGGGATGCTGGGACGCGGGGATGCGGGGAAAATAAATAGTTAAACAAAATTAATTACGCAGTTATTTAACCTAAAACTCTTAATTCACCTTAGAAGCTGAGGTGTAAATATTTCTCCCCCTCTCCCCCTCTCCCCCTCTCCCCATCTCCCCATCTCCCCATCTCCCCATCTCCCCCTCTCCTTCCCCAATCACCAATACTCAGCAACCAATATGCAGGAACGCGGACACCTTTTAACCGAACAAGTAAACCCCAATAGTTTAAATCTAGACCAACTTAGCGCTTTAGAATTAGTTGAATTATTCAATGCCGAAGACCAAAAAACGATAACCGCGATCGCATCTGCCAAGCAACAGTTGGCTGAAGCAATTGAACTGACAGCAGCAGGTTTAAGACAAGGTGGACGGTTATTTTATATTGGAGCCGGAACTTCAGGACGCTTAGGTGTTCTGGATGCTGCCGAATGTCCACCAACTTTTTGCACTCCCCCAGAATTAGTCCAGGGAATTATTGCAGGTGGAGACAGCGCTCTAGTTCGTAGTTCCGAAGATATGGAAGATCGAGCCGAAGATGGTGCCACTGCAATGCAGGAACGTAATGTTGGCAAACATGACATTGTAGTTGGGATTACTGCCGGGGGAACAACACCCTATGTTCACGGTGCCCTCAAAGCAGCCAAAGAACAAGGTGCAAAAACTATTTTTATTGCCTGTGTCCCCGCAGCACAAGTTCCCGCAGATGTCGATGTTGATATTCGCTTACTGACTGGACCAGAAATCTTAGCAGGTTCTACCCGACTCAAAGCTGGCACAGTCACAAAACTTGCACTCAATATCCTCTCCACCAGTACAATGGTACGCCTGGGTAAAGTCTACGGCAACCGCATGGTTGATGTGGCAGTAACCAATAATAAATTACGCGATCGCGCTTTGCGAATCCTTCAAGACATCACAGGCTTAGGTCGGGAAGCCGCTAATTTACTCCTGGAAAATAGTGGAAAATGGGTCAAACTTGCCCTTCTAATGCATTGGACTGGTTTAGACAAACAAAAAGGCGAAGAACTCCTTTTTGCACATAACAATGACCTTCGCGCTGCCGTCGATAGTTATAAAACTTAATAATTAGTCAGTGGAGAGTTGGCAGCTGAGATTTTTATCCCAGCCCTTTGCTCCACTTTCCTAAAAATTTAAAAATTAAGAATTAAAATTATTCTTTTGAAACATCTATTTAATTATTCAATCGTTAGTGATTTTTGCTCCATACAGTTACTCTGATGTGACTAAAATTGAGCTAAATATTGAGAATGATAAATAGATTAGATATTCATCAGCAGCAATAGTTTATCTATTGAGGGTAAGTAATTTTACTGTACCTAATCAAGCCGCTATATATCAAAATTAGATTAAGGTAATAATTTGTATTTACCAAATTCTAACTATCTAATTTAAATTGTCAAATTTGAATTTTTGCTTTTTAATAACAGGTGATTCCCATGAGTACGGTTTTAGTTGTTGAAGACGGGTTAACTGATATGGAGATTATTAGTAGTTACTTACAGCAGGCAGGATTTTGTGTCATAAGTGCTAAAAGCAGTGAAGAAGCCCAAGAAAAGCTAATTAGTAATAAGCCAGATTTAATTTTTCTGGATGTTATTTTGCCAGGTAAAAGTGGCTATGAGATTTGTCGAGAACTCAAAACTAATCCTACAACTAGTGAAATACCAATCGTCTTCTGCTCGAATAAAAATACTGATGTTGATAAGATGTGGGGAACAATGTTGGGGGCTGATGCCTATATTTCTAAACCAATTGATAAGCAAGAACTAGAAGGAACTATTAAACAGTTAATTAAGTAAGCGTTAATAAGAGTAAAAATCAACAAATCTGTATTTTTAAAGTTTTGTATCAACTATTAGCTATATTAGTTAGAGCTAATTATTGAAAAATTGTAAATACTGCTAGTTCCAAGTTTGAGGAAATGTGGTGTTAGATATCAAGCAAAAATTTTTAACCTTCCAATTAGGGAGCAAAGATACAGCAGTTATTTCATTAGCAAACATTATAGAGGTTTTGCAAATATCTGCCTCTGAAATATGTGGAGTACCACAAATGCCTAGTTATATATATGGTGTATATAATTGGCGCGGTGAAATGGTGTGGCTAATTGATTTAGAAGCAATGTTAGGTTATTCTTCAAGCCGCAAAATTAGTAGTCTCATTCCCAAAATAATTACAATCATAGTGCAACATGAAGGGAAATCATTAGGATTACTAGTAAATCAACTAATGGACATTGACTATCTTGATGTTAGTCAAATCAAGCCGGCTAATACTGAGCTATTTCCCGCAGCTATTAATTCTGTATTGGCGGGTTATTTTATTGGCAAAAATGAGGAGATAATTCTTAGTTTAGATGCCCTAGCGATTCTCCAATCTCCGAACTGGAACCTTCATAATTAGCTCATTATCATCATAATCTTATTGGAGCAATAAACCCTCACTAACAGTCATTAATAATTAGCAATTAATTAACTACTCATTAACTACCAATCTAATCACAGGTGCAAAATATGGCAAGTATATATACAGAAAACCAAGAAAAAATAAATTGTATAAATGAGGAAATAAACACTAGCAATAATGGTAATAATGTAATGACGATCGCTTCCAGAAAAGAGATTACAAATTTTCATACTACCGAACAGCAATTAAAATTAACTAGACAGATGTTTGCTACTATTAAGTTAGCAATGCAAAAAACTGAGGATATCTATTCTGTAAGTGCTGTTGCAGTACAAGAAATTCGGGAAAAATTGGAATGCGATCGCGTTCTTGTTTATCAATTTAATACTAGGGAATCTGGTGTTGTTTTAGCTGAGTCTAGAATTAGTAGTTGGACTCCAGCAAAAAATGAAATATTACCTGCAATTATTTTTGGTTTAGAAACAAGTTGTGAATATCTAGAACCGACAATTATCCAAAGTAATCATGAGTCGGAAATTACCCCTTATCAATCACAACTATTAGAAAAATATCAAATTAAATCTAGTTTGAGTATACCTATTTTTTGCCAAGACAAAATTTGGGGACTATTGGTAATTCAAAGCTGTGTAGAAAACCGTCAGTGGCAAGAAGTTGAAATTAATCTCCTATCTCAAATTGCATCAGAATTAAATTATAGATTTCATACCTTTGAGTTTCAAAAACACTTACAACAACACTTACAAGAGCAGAAAACTATTGCCAAAGTAATTGATAAAATCCAGAATACATCAGATTTAAATCAGATTTTTCAAACCACAACTAAGGAAATACGTCAACTAATTCAATGCGATCGCACTATTATTTATCGTTTCCATCCCGACTGGAGTGGAGATTTTATAGCTGAGTCGGTTGGTAAAGCGTGGATGCCTCTCAAAGGAAGAGTTTTCGAGCCAGGAATGCTGCAACAAAATGGTGATTGTGAGACTTTCCAAAATCTAGCATCTTTGTCCAACAAGCAAGGTAGATACCAGCAAAAAAAGACTTTTGTTGTCAATGATGTCCAAAAAACAGGCTTTCCTCCCTGCTACATGAACTTGTTAGAGGAATTTGAAGCACAAGCATATTTGATAGTTCCCATTTTTAAAGAGAATAAACTTTGGGGATTATTGGCAACATATCAAAACAGCAATCCCCGTGAATGGGAAGATTTTGAAGTTAGTTCGATGCAACAAATTGCGGTACTTTTAGGAGTTGCCATACAACAAACAGAAACCGTTGAGAAATTGCAACAACAATCTCAGGCATTCCAAGTTCAATCTCAACAAGTTACAGCCGCAGCAGAAAGGGAAAAAGAAGCCAGAGAGTATCTGCAACAAGGTGCAATAAAACTCTTGGGAGCTGTACGTCCCGCACTTGATGGGGATTTAACAGTACGCGCACCAATCACTGAAGATGAATTGGGGACAATTGCTGATGCTTACAACAACACTCTGCAAGCACTACGTCAAATCGTTGTCCAGGTACAAGCCGCAGCTCAACAAGTAGCAGAAAAATCCCACCAAAGTAATGCTTCGCTCTCCGGACTCACAACCTTAGCCAACCAACAATCACAGGAGTTAAATGAAGCATTGGGCGAGTTTCAGCAAATGGTAAATTCAACTCAAACGGTTGTGGGTAATGTGGAGTTGGTACAAATAGCTGTCAAACAGGCAAACCAAACCGTTGAATTGGGTGACAATGCAATGGATAAAACCGTAGATGCAATTCAAGCCATCCGCGAAACTGTTGCCCAAACTGGTAAAAAAATTCAGAAATTGAGCGAATCTTCCCAAAAAATCTCCAAGGTTGTCAACCTGATTAGTAATTTTGCGACGCAAACTAACGTACTCGCACTGAATGCGGCGATTGAGGCAACCCGCGCCGGTGAATATGGTAAAGGATTTGCGGTAGTTGCCGATGAAGTTCGTTCGTTATCACGTCAATCTGCGGCGGCTACCATTGAGATTGAAAAGCTTGTCCAAGAAATTCAAGCGGAAACAGGCGAAGTTGCAATGGCGATGGATACTGGAATTAAACAGGTTGTAGAAGGTACAAAACTAGTTAGTGAAACCCGAATAAATTTGAATGCGATTGTGACTGCAACAGCCGAAATTAGTCAGTTACTTCAAAAAATTACCAACTCCACTCAAGGACAAATGCTACAATCTGTATCAGTAACATCATCAATGCATGATGTTGCTAAAATTGCTAGTAAGACAGCATCAGAAGCAAATAATATTGCGATCGTTTTCCAAGAGGTATTGGAGATGGCGCAAGAATTATTAGCTAGTGTGAGTAAGTTTAAAGTCAATTAGGAAAAAGTTAGGAGTTAGGAGTTCAATAGTTCGCATTATTTAAGGCAATTGTGAAGAAAACAGAGGAATTGATTAACCACAAATCTCCCATCTCCTAACTTTCAAATTTCCAATTATAATTCCTAACCCCTAACTCCTAAAATTCATGATTACAGATGACTATATCAGGGAACAGGGCTACATCTACTTCTTAACTGAAGCGCCCGAATTATTACAAACTATTGCTGAAGAACTTTATGATTTAGCTAATAATTTCAGTATTGCCAAAGTTCATAATTTAATGCGGGCAACACATACTATTAAAGGTGGTGCTGCTAATGTTGGACTAAATATTATTAATAAAATCGCCCATTCTCTAGAAGATATATTTAAAGCACTTTATGTCCCTGAAGTTATTATTGATTCCCAGTTACAAACTTTACTTTTTAAAGCTTTTGAATGTTTACAGTCAGCGATAACTGCGGAAATTACACAAACTTCAATTGACAATAACGATTTACTACAACGAGCAACTTCAATTTTTGCCCAGTTACAGGGTAAATTAGGTAATGTTTTTGGCACAGATGTACGGCTGCCAACATCAGAAGAATTAGGATTTGATATTGTATTATCAATTTTTGAGACAGGAGTCTCGCAGCGTATTGATAATATTGCAGCAATGTTGAAATCTCCTCCTAGTAATGAGGAAATTGCCAAATTTATGCGATCGCAAGCTGCCGTTTTTATCGGGTTGGCAGAATCGCTGAATTTACCGGGATTTGAGGGAATTGCTCAGACAATAATTGCCGCTTTGGATGCGAACCCACATCAAGCATTAGCGATTGCTAAAGCGAGTTTGGCTAGTTTAGAAGCATCTCGTCAAACCGTGTTAGATGGCGATCGCGATCGAGGAGGTGAACCTAATGAAGTCTTATTAAGATTGACTCAAGCTCCATCATTTTTAGAAACAGACCTTGAAGATGATACTGTACTTGAAATAGTTATCATCGAAGATATCTCCAATTCTTCCCCACTTAATTCACCTTCCCTCAGAAATGAAGTTGAAGAACTTTATCATTTTTTAAGAACACCTAACTCTATACTTCGCAAGCCATTAAAGTCTTCAACAGCCAAGTATTATCTCAAAATAATTCGTTACATTTTAGGATGGTTTAATCATGAATTAGAAATTCATGAAAAAGAACTTAGTTTATCATTACTAGTTCCGAAAAGAGGCGTTGAAAGCACTGTTGAATATATTGATAATTGGCTGGGTGAATTTTGGTTATTTCTACACAATGATCATGATAGTTATAGTTTATCTCTTTATCGTCAAGGTATAATTCTGAATATTGTCTTGTTAGTGGCAAAATTTAAATATGCTAATGATATTGTTGGTTCTCCCGTAATTACTTCATTACAAGAGCAAATTAAACAATTAGCTCAGGAATATAAAAATCATCCTCCTGTGAATAATTCTGAAAAAAATTGGATTGATAATCCCAAACTTCAGAAACTTTTAGAAATTAAACAGATAGATGTAAATGAATTTGTCGAAATAGAAGTGACTGAAAATGTAGTTGAAACTATTTCGGAAGAAGATATTAATTCTACATTAAATGATTCTACATTAAATAATACTATATTAGCACAGTCAGGTCTAAACTATATTCAAGATAATACACATGAATATCTACATATTCAAATCGAGGATAGTCAATCAGAAAATGATGAATCTATTACTATTGTTGAACAAAGATTTATTGAAGATGTGACACAAGAGATTGCCGAAACTATCATAGAATCAAAAATTATAGCAACTACTAACATTAATCAAGAAATCGGCTCAAAAAATCACATTACAACTAATATTGGTAATTCAAACAATACAAATAAAAATAATCTCCGTCAACATACATTTGTGCGAGTAGATATTGAAGAATTGCAACGTTTGCACTATCTAGTAGGAGAATTATTAATTTATCAAAAACGCAGCACCTTACAGGATGAACAAATTAAAGAACTAATTGAGCAGCTATCTCAACAGATATCTAGACATCGCAGCACTTTAAGCCAGCTAGAAGATGTATCACTTCCTCGAAAAAATTATTCTTTAAATACTCATAAAAACACAACTACGCTAGATTTTGACACTCTAGAAATAGATAAAGATAGTGACTTTCATTTAACTCTCAATTCAGCCTTTGAGGAAACGCTGCAACTCCAAGAAACTAGCGAATCAATCGATTTAATTTTACGACAATCTTTACTTATTCACGAGAAAAAGCAAAATATAACACGTAGTATTATCGACACTATTGTAGAAACAAGGATGTCACCACTAGGAAAACTATTAAATCGTTTCCCGCAAATGGTGGCAAACTTAGCAAACCTATATGGAAAAAAGGTGGAAATGAAGTTGATTGGAACTCAGGTTTTGATCGACAAAGCTATTTCCGAAAAGCTCTATGACCCACTATTACATATAGTACGTAATGCATTTGACCACGGAATTGAAACACCAAATGTCAGGCAAAAACAGGGGAAACCCGACACAGGTGTGATTGAAATTTGTGCTTATCACCAAGGCAACCAAACAATTATCGAAGTTAGTGACGATGGACAGGGATTAAACTTCGAGCGAATTCATCAAAAAGGCACCGAGCAAGGTTTAATTCCTAACAATCATCATCCCAGCAAAGAAGAACTATTAGAACTATTGTTCTCACCAGGATTTTCGACAGCCAATCAAGTCAGCGAAATATCAGGACGCGGTATTGGTTTAGATATTGTCAAAACCCAAATCCAAGCACTTAAAGGTGCGATCGCCATTAGCTCGAAACCGAACGCAGGCACAAAATTCTTACTCAGAATACCTTTCTCTATGACTACCGACAAGCTGATGATAGTTCAAGCAGGAGGTGCAATTTATGCACTGCTGTTGGATAGTATTGCCAAAATCCTCTTACCTGCAAACCAGCAAATCAAGGAATTTGATGGTAAAAAAGTTATCTACTGGAAAACAGACAAAGACGAACGCATGATTGGCTTACGCAATCTGGCAGACTTGATACATTATGGGGGCTCTTTTGTTGCCAACACAAGTATAAATAACAAGATTACTCCATCCAACCAAAAAAAAGCACATCCCGTATTAGTCTTACAACGGAATCAAGAAATTATTGCCCTCGAAGTCGATCAAATCGTTGGCGAACAAGAATTAGTGATTCATCCTTTAGGAAGTGCGATCGCGCCTCCCAAATATGTGTATGGTTGTACAAGTCTGGCAAATGGTAGCCTGATTTTGGTTATTGATGGTTTGTTATTAACACAAACAAGCAAAATGCAAACATCCCTTGATGTGGCAACTTTACCAGTATCCTCTACATCAACACCCCTGCTATCCTATGCTGATTTTGATGGTACTGCGGAAACAGAAGTAGATACAAAAGTTAAACAAGCTACAAAAACTATCTTAGTTGTCGATGATGCAATTAGTCTTCGCCAAACTGTATCACTGACGTTAGAAAAAGCAGGATATCAAGTTATACAAGCTCAACATGGTATTGAGGCACTCGAAAAACTGCAACATCACCCCGAAATTCAACTGATTATTTCGGATTTAGAAATGCCTTGCATGAGCGGTTTAGAATTACTCTCAAAGATTCGCCAAAATTCCAGCTTATCTAAAAAACCGATAATTATTTTGACATCCCGTAGCGCCGAAAAACATCAAAAGTTAGCGGAAGGTTTAGGTGCAAATGCTTACGTCACAAAGCCGTATTTAGAAAATGAATTTTTAGTCATCATCAATGACTTAATCAATAAACATCACCCAACTTCAACCAATGTATTTGCAAAGATATCAGCAAAGCATTAACAAAAGCATTAACAACAATATCCCCGACTTGCTGAAATCGGGGATAGGGAAGATTAAGCAGGACGCTCTTCAATCACTTTATCAATCAAGCCGTATTCTTTGGCTTCTTGAGCAGACATAAAAAAGTCTCGATCCATATCTTTCTCAATTTTTTCCAAAGGCTGACCAGTATTGGTAGCATAGATACCATTAAGTTGATGACGCATCCGCAGAATTTCCCGCGCTTCGATTTCAATATCGGTAGCTTGCCCGCGAGCTCCACCAGAAGGTTGGTGAATCATAATCCGTGAATGGGGCAAAGCCAAGCGCTTACCTTTAGCACCAGCAGCCAAGAGGAAAGAACCCATCGAAGCCGCTAAACCAACGCAAATTGTCACCACATCTGATTTGATGTGTTGCATGGTATCAAAAATTGCCAAACCTGCCGTGACAGAGCCACCAGGAGAGTTGATGTACAAAAGAATATCCTTGCCTGGGTCTTCCGAATCCATATATAGCATTTGGGCTATAAGTTGATTCGCCATGCCATCATCAACCTCAGCACTCATAAATACAATCCGTTCCAGAAACAGACGATTGTAGATATCGATCCACTGCGTATATTGTCCACCCGGCATACGGTAAGGAACCTGAGGAACACCTATAGGCATTTTGTGTAACTCCAATTTTGAATAGTTATGAATTATGAGCTAGGAGTTATGAATTATGAATTAAAAGTTTGTGTTTAACTCCTAACTGTTAACTCCCAACTCCTAACCTTTTTAAAGTACGCTGGCGGGAATGGGAGGATTCGCGACTTCATGTTTCTCAAATACTCGGTCAATTAGACCATATTCCACCGCTTGATAGGGTGTCATGTAGAAGAGGCGATCCATATCCTTCTCAATTTTTGCCTTAGGTTGCCCAGTAGTTTGTGAGAATATCTCCACAATACTGGCTTTATTGACCAAAACTTCCTTCGCTCGAATTTGGATATCTGTAGCTTGCCCTTGGGCATAGCTTTTGGGTTGGTGTAAGACAATCGAAGCGTTAGGTAAGCTGGCACGACAGCCTTTGGTTCCAGCAGCCAGAAGCATCGCCGCCATCCCAATCGCCGAACCCATACAAATTGTATGAATAGGAGGCTTAATATACTTCATCGTATCGTAGACAGCAAAAGCTTCTGTTTCAAACCCGATTGGATTACCATCGTAACCAGAAGTACCAGTCGAGTTGATGTAAATTTTAATTGGCTTTTCGGGGTCGTCTGACTGCAAATACAATAATTGGGCGACGATCAAATCCGCAACGGAATGACCACCGAGTTGGGAAAAGGCTCCAGATACTAATGGCAGTCCAAGATAGACAATTCGCTCCTTGAGTAACAAGGATTGTAAATCTGGTGGCGGTGTGCGGTAGTTGTTATCACCGTAGTAGGGGGCTTGCACAGCCTTGATGGGGGAATTGTCCATAGCAACTGTTGCCTGAGAATAATGCCGTTAACTGTAATACATACTAACGCCTTGGAAGCTCAACTGGGAGTGTGGATTTCTCTAAATTGATAGTTAGTGGGGATTTGGCATTGGGCATTGGGCATTGGGAATTGTTTTAATAGTTAATAAGCATTGTTTAATGGTTATTACTCAATACTTAGTGCTGTATTGTCATGGGGCTTGAGTTGCTAGTTGTTAAATATTGAGTATTTGTATTGCACTGAACAACTCATAAAGGACTAATGGCAAAACACTAATGACAAGAGACTAATAACAAAAGACTAAACGACTGATCAACTTTTCCGTAGCAACTGGATTGCCTACTGAAGTTATCTGTAAAAACTTATTGCTGAATGGAAGGGGTTATGAAGGTTAGCTTGCAGCCGGCTCTAAATGATGGCAACATTGATGGAAATCAAACGAATAGTCAACGACAGTTGGCGATTTCGATTAGCGCGATCGCGGACTCTCTCGGTCGTAATGTACCACTAAACCTCTGTTTGATCTTAGATCGCAGTGGTTCGATGAATGGCAGACCTCTGGAAACTGTCAAAAAGGCAGCTTGCCGGATTGTCGATCGCTTGAATCCTGGCGATCGCATTAGTGTAGTTGCTTTTGACCATCGGGCGAAGGTTTTGGTATCTAACCAAACTGTCGATGATCCCGAAAAAATCAAGCAGCAAATCAATACTCTGGCTGCGGATGGGGGTACTGCGATCGATGAGGGCTTGCAGTTAGGGATTAAGGAATTAACCAAAGGTAATAAAGAAGCGGTTTCCCAAGCCTTTTTGTTAACCGATGGCGAAAATGAACATGGCAGTAATAAACGCTGTTTGGAATTTGCCAAATTGGCTGCGAGCTACAATCTCACGGTAAATACCTTGGGGTTTGGCGATAACTGGAATCAGGATATCCTCGAACAAATTGCTGACGGTGGTGGTGGTTCCCTATCCCACATCCAGCGACCGGATGATGCTGAGGAGAAGTTTAACCAGCTATTTAATCGTATTCAAACTGTCGGTTTAACTAATGCTTATTTGCTATTTTCCTTGGTTCCCAAAGTCCGTTTGGCGGAACTTAAACCAGTGGCACAGGTAGCACCAGAGACTATCGAATTGCCTGTACAGCAAGACCCAGATGGTCGTATTAGCGTCCGAATCGGGGATTTGATGCGCGATGTCGAAAAAGTGGTGTTGGCAAATTTGTATATTTCCCAACTGCCTTTAGGAAGGCAACCAATTGCACAGTTGCAGGTACGTTACGACGATCCAGCACAAAATGCAAGCGGTTTACTTTCGGAGATATTTTTCGTTGAGGCAAATGTCTCAACGGCGTATCAACCAGTTACAGATTCAGGGGTGCAACAGCATATTTTGGCATTGGCAAAATATCGGCAAACCCAGCTTGCGGAAACTAAATTACAGATGGGCGATCGCACCGGTGCAGCGACAATGTTACAAACTGCCGCGAAAACTGCCTTGCAGATGGGTGATAAAAATGCAGCGACGGTACTACAAACCTCTGCTACCCAACTTCAAGCTGGACAAGACTTATCGGAGAGCGATCGCAAAAAAACCAGGATTGTATCGAAGACAATTTTACAAGATTCTTAGCTCCATCTCTAATTTTAGGGTGCGTTACGAATCATGCTAACGCACCTGAAATTATTCGTGGGTATGCCAAAGCTGAATATTAGTTATGGCATCTCAATCTCTGTGTAAATCCTAGCCTCTTTCCGAGATTAATCTCAAGATTAACTATTTAATATTAACTACTAAATGAAAGTCACGAAAATTCATCATGTTGCGATTATTTGTTCCCACTATGAACATTCAAAAAAATTTTATGTGGAAACTTTAGGATTCAAAATTATTCAAGAAACATATCGCAGTTGGCGAGATTCTTATAAATTAGATTTACAAGTTGGTGAAAATTGCCAAATTGAATTATTTTCTTTTCCACATCCACCACCAAGGGTTAATAGCCCAGAAGCTTGTGGATTAAGACATTTAGCATTTGAAGTTGAAAATATAGAAGAGACAGTTTTATATTTAAAATCACAAAATATTTCAGTTGAAGATATCCGCATTGATGAAATCACAGAGAAAAAGTTTACTTTTTTCCCAGACCCAGATGGATTACCTTTAGAAATTTATGAAAAATCATAGTATTTTGGATTTTTAGATATTCTGATTACTTTTTAATAAATTATTGAAATGGACTGTATACAAATAGAACTTCAAGTGAATAGGTAGGATTCTAGACAAATCTAAAATCCTAAATCCTAAATTCCTAAAGTCCTAAAGTACGACCGGGAAATCCCGCAACATCAAAGTAACGAGTTTTACCTACAGTTTGATATTTGAGAACTGTCTTTAAACCGTTACTTGCAGGCTGAGATTCTAAGACAAAAGACTTTGATTGAATCGTATCGGGTTGACCTATCAGTGCTTCATTTAATACTCTACCCGTGAGTTTACCCAAAGGACGCAAGTTAATATTTAAAGCTTTGGCGATTGTGCGGGGAACATCGGCATTACTAACGGGGGCTAAGTCTTTGTATCCTTTTTTAAAGTCAGGACCGATCGCACCCATCATATTATAGGTATCAGCACGGCTAAAGCTACCATGCATCCCTTGTCCTTGCTGGAGAAAGGTATCAGAAATTTCAGCACCGCAAGCTGTGGGAGTTCCACAACCTGTGTCGAAGGAGCGAAAATTCACCAAAATTGAAGGCTGGGGTGTACGCGCAGAACCTTTGAGGGCGATCGCTTCTAATGATAATGTCCCCGGAATTTTACCTAAGTCATTATTAACAAAAGTTCCACTTACGTAGTCCTGTTTGAGTAATGAGTTGACAACTTTTATTGCTAAGTCTTTTTGGTTGGCTTTATTGGGTAAATAAATTAAATCCGAACCTCCATTTGCCGCAACAATTATCTCTGGCTGTTTGGGGTCTTTAGCAAGAATACTATTTCTGGAAAATTGACCTTTTGGAGGATTAATTGCGGTATTATTTTTATCAGGGTCAAACAATGATAATTTCAGGTCTTTAGCTAAATCTATCGCTACAAAACTTGGCGGCAAAAATCCTTTGGGAACATCTGCAAAAGTCAGTGTTGCCGCATAGCTAGTTTTACTTTCTTTACTAATAGTTGAAAACCCATGGTCTGCGGTGACGAAAATGTTTGTTGTCTCTGCCAAACCTAAATCTTTTAAAGCAGTAATAATTTGCTCCAGATTTTTATCGGCATTTTGTCTTGCCGCTTTTGTTGTCTCACCGTTAATTCCCGGTACTAACTTGTTTAAACTGTCGCCATGACTGTGCTGAGTCCCATCGGGATCACGCGACCAATAAACAAGAATAAAGGGTTTCTGACGCTGTTTAAATAGGGGTAAAATTGCTTTTGTCGTCACATCGGCAAAGTATTGCTGTTGTACTGTATTTGCAACTTTAGTTCCCGGTGTTTTACTGTCACCAGCTTGTTTATTGTCTCCGCGTTCTGGTGTGATGATTGGTAAGGAATTCTTGTTGAGTAATTCTGTAATTTCCGGAGTCAGTGTAACACCTTCCGGCTTACCCGTATAATCATCAAAAATCAGAGTTGCTTCGCCATTTTTCAAGGTTACATCTTGAATCAAAACTGGTCCACTTTTGCCAATAGCAGCAGTGCTAAAATTAGCTGCTCTTGCCGCAGATAGTAAACTTTGTTCGTTGAGAAAATTAGCACCAAATTGCTTATTTACTTCCCGCAGAACTGCATTATTTTCTAAATAAGGTACAAGGCTGTTTTTAGCACTTTTAACTGGAGTATTAACTTTAATTGTATTGCTGAAATCCCCAGTATCCCCAAGAAAATGACCTGTGGCGATCGCGGAAGCATTAGCAGTAGTAAAAGTCGGAAATAATGAATGGCTATTGAGGAAAGTTACTCCCTTTTCTCGAACTTCGTTGAGAGCAGGAGTATCGCTAGAATTTACCCAGTCAGGACGCAACCCATCAGCAACAAAAATAATTGCGTTATGTTGTTGAGTCTTTGTAGTTTGTTGTTTGGCTTGTTGGGTATTTTTCCCTGGTAATGTTGTACATGCTGCAATTATTACAATGATGCAAAGAGTAAGGTAGAGCCAACGGCGACTATGTGCAAACATCCGTGTATATTTTCGACTGCTTAGGACATCAAGATTTTATTACTGAATTGCCCAAATAGTTCATGAATCAAGAATTATTTTTGCTGAATAATCTTTTCTTAATTTTGATAACCTGTGATTAACTTTACACGGCAATTTCCGAAGAAGTCTCAAAAAGTATCAAAGCCTTGTGTCACAGATGCTACCCACCGATATTTTCTGCTTATTCTTACTTTTCCCTTTCCTAGCCTAGCCTAGCCAGAGACTAATTGTTGATTAAGAGTGTACTTACGGTGTGGAGCTACGCACTTCCTGGCGATAACAGGATTATTTTATGCGATCGCATCTACTCATCTCAAATTATCCAACTATAAATTATGAGAATTTTGAGGGTGTCCACAATGTTTACAGTGTGGCAAATTTTTGTAAGTAAGATTATTGCAGTTTGGACATTCAACGTATTGATAATAACCACAGTGCGGACAATAGGCATCATGGTGATGAATTTTCTTGGCGCAATTGAGACAGCGTGAATTTTGAAGTCTGCTAGCTGCTTGGACTTTCGGATTAAAGACAATTTTTTGGAGAAATTTGATAATTCCAAAACCAAGCAATGGAATCAGCAAAATATAAGCATAACTAATTAAGAATAGTAAACCACCAAATAGGGTACGAACAATATCAAAGAGAAACTGAAATATTGCGCCAATTTGTAGAAATTCAAATACTTTAATTAATAGCGGGATAAAAAATATAACCAGCAAATGCCAGCTAATTAATGAGATAAGTCCATATCCTCTTGAAAGAGCAAATTTATGACTTAATAAGGCAACAATAATTAGCGGTAAAAGAAAGAGAGACTGAAAAGCAAGCTGAATGCTGGGATACCAAAAAGATGCTTGTTTATAACCCTTTTCCAGTGCTATAAATTTATCGTTATCCTTTAGAAAGGTTATAAAGCTAATGCTTTCTGATTTACCAAGTAGTAAATTTTTCAGATTAGAAATTTCAGTTTTTAGTGTAGAAATTTTTCTATTATTTTGGTCTAACTGCTGTTTTGCTTTTTCCGCCCCAACGAGATTAATTGATTGTTGGCGATTCTGACCTGCTATTTTTTCTAAAAGCGTTGAGTCATATTGAGCGCGGATATTACGATTAGTTTGTTCAAGTGAACTAATCTCTTTTTCTTTGCTAATAATTGTCTTGATAGTTTGTTGATTTTCGGGATTTTTAATTTTATCTTTGGAGGTTGCGTAATCCAAACATATTTCCGAAACCTTACCCAGATGTCCTATTTCTTCTTGTTGATAAGTTTGCTGTAATGATGGTGAATTGATTGTGTTATCTGTTGGTAAAAACTTGAGAATTTCATAATCTTTATCTTTGAGAGTTGTTTCCCGATAATTTTTCCACTCGGAATAACATGGATAAGCCTGAGTCGGGTTCAGATGCCATCTGCTGATATCATCCAGTCCTGTAAAAACATTAATTAAAATAAATATATCGATCACAATAATAACAATCAAGCTGACTTTATTCAGTGGCTCGTTATTGATTGTCCTGGAATTACTAAAAAATTGACTCAAAAGACGACGTATTCTAGTAAACATATTTTTTTGTAAGTATTTTGTAAATAGTATATTTATATCAACTATTTTCCTGAGTAATTTTGACATTAATAGTGGTACATCGCAACCAATAACCAGAATTCTTCCCAGAGACACTTAGGGGATACAATTCTTCGAGAAGATTACCATGCAATATGCTGCATAATTTGCATCTGCAAAACCTAAGTTATATTAGAGACCTCCACAAACAGAAATACTTAATTGTCATTGCATAGTTTACTTCCCCGCAGGGGTATGAAACATTCGCACTTTGTGCCCAACGGGAAGGCTAAAAGCGAACGCAATAACCGCTTTTGGAGCAATTATTCTGTGGAGTTCTCTTACAAACGAATAGTGGTAGTGAAGACAACAATGAAACTTCTGATTAGACTGTGTGGATTAGGGTTAATGCTGATTGGTATCAAGGTTTTGGCTGGTAGCGTAATTTTATCGGGATATTTAATTAGTAGCCTGCCTGTCGTTTTATGCACAATATCTGGAATCCTGACTTTAACCTATGCTCGCCAATATCGTAAATTGGGCTGGCTGTTAATTATATTTTCTATCATCTACGCGATCGCCAGAGGCAAGATTTTTATTACTCCTATTTCCCTAATTTCCTTTGCTTTGGCGTTTTTTGCAGTTAGCACTGGCTATACCATGCTTGCGACTGGAAAAATTAAATTGCCACTATTACCTTAATACACTTTAAATACACAAAGATTAATTACCCTATCTGTGCGCTCAATACCCCAACCTGATTGGGGATTATTTTTTGTCATCCAACATAAGCAACCCTTATTACATACATATACAATTATTTGTCAAGCTCTATTGACCTTTTGTAACAAAATTGTTACTATTATTTACATAAGGTAACAAATAAAGGAAAAGATTATGTATACAACAGTTAACGAAGACGGCGTTTTGAACAACTACGCAACCGAACCAACCATGTACTATGCTGAGTACCCAGCAATTTGGGAACAACGCCAATATGCCATTCAAGCTGCGTTTGCAACATTGCTCGTGACGACTTTGGTTTTGGTTAGCTTGAGTGTTAGCTAAGATTTTTTGATTCCGGTATCTCCTATCTCTCAAAGAATGATATTCGTATCCTTCTAGTCACCTCGGTAATTTACCGGGGTTTTTTGTTGGCGATTATTTTGGCACGGAGAGGATTGTCGAACTCAAATTTTTTCCGATATTTTTGATAAAATTCTGGAATTTAACAATCCAGTCATGAATCTAAACTTATCGGTAAATTAAATTACAACAAAACAGGAAAATACCAAAATGCAAACACTAAATAAAGAGCAACTTACTCCCTGTCACAGAATGCCCGTTTTGCGTCGTGATGACCGTCAGAAAACTGCTTCTGAGTCTGTAAAGCTCTTACAAGAACGCTTACAAAAGTTTGGTTTTAGCTCCTTAAAAGCTGATGGCTTTTTTGGTAAAAAAACAGAAGATGTAGTCAAAGAATTTCAAGAAAGAGGTAATGACCATGACCCAACAGTCCTTGTAGATGGAATTGTTGGACCTGTGACATGGCAAGCTTTAGGGATGTGTATAATTATTAGCGATCGCTAGAATATATGTAAAATATATCTGTCTTAGTTATATACTTCAACCCATATATTTAGTCACATTGTATTGATGATAAAACCCCGACTCCATGTTGGGGTTTTAGTTTTGTCTCTGATAATTAGTCGTCTACAACTTGAAGATGCGATCGCAATAATTGATAAACTGATATCTTGCACCAAAGGACTATTGAGAAAATTAGGACTTGAAAGCTTTGATTTATCGTAAGCTGTTAGGTTTATTTCTGAGTTTATTGAGAAGGCGCAAGATATGTGTAAACAAATTTTAAACTTTCCTACCTCTCTGTAATGATTTTGTAGTATGCTGTAGTGAGAAAAGAAGTTGAGAATATCTTGTGGTATTGCTGAAATGAAGTAGTAGTTTAAAAATGTCGCCAATTGAGTGGCAGAATATAATTAGACATAGAGAATAATAATCAACTATTTAGCTTGGAAATAAAAATGAGCTAGAAGATTTCGTGAAGCGCAATTCATGTCAAGGAAATTCACCCTTTTGAATTAGGTGGTGAAATTTGTTTTGCGCGGTTCAGGTAGATAACAAGTACAAGATTTAGTCAAATAGTAGTTCACCCTCCTAATTTCTTTATCACTATAGGTGAGGGTTAATCTTAGCTTGCTCAAGGTAGATAATATGCAGAAAAAATCGATAATTTTCGCTGAGAATTTAGCTTGTCAAATCGACTTAGAGAAAAATTTATTTGCAAGCATTAACCTCAGTATTTCCGAGCATCAACAGATTGGTTTAGTTGGTGCTAATGGGGTCGGAAAATCCACACTTCTCAAAATAATAGCTGGTCAAATTTCTCCTAGTGCTGGCTCTATTTATCGTAATGGCTTAGTTTCTTATTTGCCGCAAGTAAGCACTCTCCGCAAAGAAATTAAAGATGAGAATTTACTGAATTTCTTGAGTTCAGTTTCTGAAGAATGGTGGCAGATTGAAGAAATATTACAAAATCAATTCAATACTGTACTAGATTTATCGTTGTCAATCTCAAATTTGAGTGGAGGTGAATTAAGCAAGTTATTTTTAGCGATCGCTTTATCTCAACAGCCTGATTTATTACTTTTAGATGAACCAACTAACCACATGGATTTATTAGCTTTGGAATCTTTGAGATTATTTTTGAATAATTTTTCTGGTGCATTTGTCATTGTTTCCCATAAACCTTTATTTCTCGATCAAGTTGTCGATAATATTTGGGAATTGACACCTGAAGGAATCAAATTTTATGGTGGTAATTTTTCCCAGTATCGTCAGCAAAAAGAAATTGAGTTTGCAGCAGCAGTCAGAATACATGAAGTTGCTAGAAAAGAGCTAAAATGTGTTCAAGAAAGTGCGATGAAAGAACAGCAAAGAGCCGCAGAATCTCAACGGAAAGGTCGTGCGAATTTATTAAATGGTAGCATTGATCGTATGTCTGCTGGATTAAGTAAAAGTCAAGCTGAAAGTAGTGCAGGAATAGCTAAAAAGAGACATGAAGCTGCCATTGTCAAAGCTAGCCAAAAAGCTATAGACACTAAAATTAAAACAAAGAAGACGATGAGTCTTGAATTATCTGAAAAAAATCAAAAGCATCGTCATTTAATCGATATTCAGGGAGGAAATCTTTGGGTAGCAGAAAGATTATTGCTCAAAGATATTCAATTACATATTCAATCTGGAGATAGAATCGTAATTTCTGGTGCTAATGGTTCAGGAAAATCTAGTTTAGCTCAAGCAATTTTAGGTACTGATTTAGGAATTAACTCAGAAATTCACAAACCCCAGCTAAACATAGATTTTGGTGAAATGATAATTGCACCAAGAATAAAAATGGTTTATCTTGACCAAAGTTATGAAATTATTAACCGTAATCTCAATATTCTGGAGAATATGCAGATTGCGAATCCCAATTTAAACTATCAACAAATTCGCCAACAATTGGGTCACTTTCTCTTTAAATACGATGATGTTTATAAACCAACGTCTGTATTAAGTGGAGGCGAACTAGCTAGATTAGCGATCGCAATTATTAGTGTTTCGGCAATTGATTTATTAATTCTCGACGAACCAACCAATAATTTGGACATTGAAACTGTTAACCAAATGGTAGAAGGTATCAACGAGTATCAAGGTGCATTATGGGTAATTTCCCATGATTTAGACTTTTTGAGCCGCATTCACATCACAAAATCATTCCAAATCTACCAGCAAATCTTAAAATCTACCACCTACTTGCCAACTCAAATTCAAGAATACTATCAAGAACTACTTGATATTAATTGCTGAGATTTGGAAAAAATCACAACTTGTAATTTTTGACTTTTCCCCTAAAAAACCTCATCTTCCATGCCTTTCCACCATTCACCTAATTTCATTAAATCTTGCTGAATATCTGCTAATTCTTGAATATATTCTTCACCAGAAATTTCATGACGACGTTCTTGAAGTTTTTTGAGTCGAAGCTGCACCAGCAACCAAGGTTTTGATATGCCATTAGTTGCTTCGATATATTGGGCAATCTCGTTACTATTCATACTATTCATATAATTCCTAGCTGTAGGAGTAAGTTTTAATGCGTAACTACTGCGTAAATCTGATCAAAATTTAGTTAAGCTACTTCAAGTTATTTAAATTAATACAGCCACGAGGATATCGTGACTGTATTGATAACTAAATAAATTGGCAATTAATGCAAATGATTAAGCTGCGGCTAAATTATGAGCCACAAACTCCCAGTTCACCAATTTATCGAGAAAGTTTTTAATAAACGCAGGACGAGCATTTTTGAAGTCGATGTAATAGGCATGTTCCCAAACATCGAGTGTCAAAAGCGCTTTTTTGCCATGCGCGAGGGGATTTTCTGCATTGGGTGTTTTGATAATTTTTAAAGTACCACCATCATCAATCAACCAAGCCCAACCGCTACCAAATTGAGTTGCAGCAGCATTCGAGAATTCTTCTGCAAATTTTTCATAGCTACCAAAATCTTTTTGGATTTTAGCCGCAAGCTCGCCTGTGGGTGCGCCACCACCTGCGGGTTTCAAACAGTTCCAGAAGAATGTGTGGTTCCAAACTTGAGCCGCATTATTGAAAATGCCAGCTTTGGATGGATCGGCGAAAGAAATTTTAATTACTTCTTCCAGTGACTTGTCAGCCAAGTCGGTTCCTTCTGTCAACTTGTTGAGGTTGGTTACATAAGCCGCATGATGCTTACCATAGTGGTACTCAAAAGTTTCGGCTTTCATGCCATATGACTCAAGAGCATCGGATGCAAATGGAAGGGGGGGCTGTACAAATGCCATTTTGTGAATTCCTCTCTTTACCGTTTTCCAGTTTAGAGCTTCTACGTTAGCTCTGGAAATTGTGATTTTTGTGCTAAGTATCTACAGTTTACTCAACACTCAATATATAAAACTTAACAATTTGATTTTACAAGCAAATGTGTCAATAAGCGCCGTTTTCAGCACTACACCATCAAACTTACACAAAAAACGGATTTTTAAAATGCATCTTTAGCAAGATAAATATGAAAATTTGTCAGTAGAACTCACTTGTCAGAAGGGAGAAAAGTGATTTTTGACATACGCTCTACAATTACATCTCACTATACAACGGCGAAATTAGTAGATATCGCGATCGCAGGCTATATTCTTGAATTTACCATCACCGAAAAATTTGAGTAATTTTCCATACCTAATGCTCAATGATCATTAAAACCAAAATAATCGGATAATATTAGACTCGTAATTTTTTTTGCTAACTGTTTTGCCAACTGGAGAAACCAATGGGTCGCGCTAAGAAGGTTGTTCTTGCATATTCAGGTGGAGTGGATACTTCGGTATGTATTCCCTACCTCAAACAAGAATGGGGTGTAGAAGAGGTGATTACCCTCGCTGCTGATTTGGGACAGGGTGATGAATTAGAACCAATTCGTGAAAAAGCTTTAAAGTCTGGTGCTAGCGAATCACTGGTAATGGATGTCCGGGATAGTTTTATTCGAGACTACGCATTCCCCGCAATTCAAGCCAACGCACTCTACGAAAACCGCTATCCTCTGGGTACTGCTTTGGCACGTCCTTTGATTGCGAAAATACTTGTAGAAGTGGCAGAAAAATATGGTGCAGATGCGATCGCCCATGGTTGTACGGGTAAAGGAAATGACCAAGTCCGTTTTGATGTTTCCACTGCTGCACTCAGTCCCAACTTAAAAATTCTCGCACCAGCACGGGAATGGGGAATGAGTCGCGAAGAAACTATTGCCTATGGGGAAAAGTTCGGTATTCCTGCACCTGTGAAAAAATCCTCGCCCTATAGTATCGATAAAAATTTACTCGGTCGTAGCATCGAAGCTGGAATTTTGGAAGACCCCACAGTGGAACCCCCGGAAGAAATCTACGAAATGACTAAAGCGATTACAGATACTCCCAACGAGCCAGAATATCTGGAAATCGGCTTTGATCAGGGAATACCCACCACTGTCAATGGTGAAGCCAAAAACCCAATTGAATTAATTGAAACCGTCAATAAAATTGCCGGGAATCATGGTATCGGTCGGATTGATATGATTGAAAATCGCTTAGTGGGGATTAAATCGCGAGAAATCTACGAATCTCCCGCCATGATTGTACTCATTAATGCCCATCGTGACCTCGAAAGCTTAACCCTGACTGCCGATATTACCCAATACAAACGCGGTATCGAGCAAACCTATACCCAAATGATTTACAACGGTTTGTGGTACAGCCCATTGAAAGCTGCACTTGATGCGTTTATCCAAAAAACTCAAGAACGGGTATCTGGTACAGTTCGTCTGAAACTATTTAAAGGCAATGCTGCGATCGTCGGACGCAAATCTGAAAATACTTTATACACCCCAGATTTAGCAACCTACGGAGCAGAAGACCAGTTCGATCATAAAGCTGCCGAAGGTTTTATCTATGTTTGGGGATTACCAACCCGGATTTGGGCACAGAAAGAGAAAGAAAATTAAGTGACACGGAGAGGGGAGATACGGAGAGAAAAAATAGAGAAAAATAACTACTACTTTTTCCCTTGTCCTCTTTACTCCCCACTTCCCACTTTTTCTTGACGCGATTCCAGCCAGAGGGGAATCGCAATCACAGCAACCAAAATTAATACTGCCACCAAAGCAAACTGACTTACCCAGGTGACTAGCTGTTCAAGGGATACAATCTTGCCAGCAAAGTAAGCTAAACTCACCATTGCACTACCCCAAGCTGTTGCACCTGCTAAGTTAACCAGAAAAAATTTCCAAAATGGTATTTCCGCGATTCCGGCAAGTGGTGCGGCAAAAATTCTTAATAAGGCAAAAAATCTCCCAAAAAAAACGGCTTTAGTCCCATTTTCAGTAAATTTATCCTTAATACTTAATATTTTGGGTTCAGGAATACGTAAAAGTTGACCCAATCGCATTAATAGTGACCAACCACCAATACGACCAATCCAATAACCGCAAATCCCCCCTATTGTTGCTCCAGCGATTGCATCAGTTAAAACGAACCAATAACTTAGTTCATTGCTTCCGGCGAGAAATCCCCCAACCAAGGTGACAGTTTCTCCTGGAATTGGTATACCTAAATTTTCCAATAAAATTCCGACAAAAATCGCCCAATAACCATAGTGGTGAGCAATTTCTTGGATGTTCTCCAATGAAATAAATTCCAACGACATCCAACACCGCCATCTTTACATTTTTTTACCTTTACTCTATATTGACTGCTTTTTACAGAACGTGTCAATTAATTTATTACCTCTTGTTGCTTCTAGCTCCCAAGACTCCATATTTCTGAAATAACTCGGAAATAAAACGTCTATATGTATTTTTTGTGACTAGATATACTGATGAAATTTAAGTTAGCTCTCAAAACAAAATATGATTATTACTTTTCAATATTGATACAGGAACAGAACGAATATAAAGTGGTGCGTTACTACTTTTCTAATTTATTTAATCTACATTCCATTCCTAAAGATAGTTTTTTGACAAATACATCTTGGTATTATGTAATAATTACTACTATTTTTGTTCAGTAAAATTACTTTATGTGATTTGCGAAAAAGAAATTACCCATCTTGTTGTTGCTGTAGTGGGCTTTCCGTCCCCGGAAACTCCTCTCCACACTACAACAATTTTCGGTACATTATTTCCTGGAAATCTCCTTAGTAAATTTACGTATATCAACATTTGAATATTTCATAAAAAGTTCATAAAAATACCAATAATTTATAAAAATTTAGTAAAAGATACAGATGTTACTGAAATTCAAACTTCGTTATGCATATATTGAGGTAGAAAGACACAATTTATACGTCATAAATGTCAAAAAAATCTTGTATCCGTTTTCTCATTGCTAGGTCCGCTTTTCGCGGATAAAAGTAATGATATCGATACAGGAACCGATGTAGCATTTATGTCGTCTGTTTGTTTTTTAGTACCTATTTCAATTACCCGATTAAATCCATGAATACCCAATCAGAATCTCAAGTTGTTTTGTTTAAGCCAGTAGAACGTATCGATTGGCAGAGTGGTGTTGCTTTGAATGAAAAAATGAGTCAAGTTACAGCCAATGAAAATCAGCTTTGGGTTATTGATTTGGCGGAGGTAAATTTTATGGATAGTTCAGGGCTGCTACCATTAGTTAATGGGCTGAAGACTGCACGCCAGAATGGTTGTCGTTTAGTTCTATGCAACGTACAAACCCCAGTCAGATTAGTTTTGGAATTGACTCAACTCGATTCTGTGTTTGAAATTTTTGACTCCTACGAAGAAGTTGTTAGTTTTGCCAACAATGAGACTACACTCACAGCCGTTGGAGTTATGTAAAAGTGATGTCAGTTTGGTGACTACAAAAAAATATCCCCTAGATGTGAACTAAAATATTCCGGGTTCAAGGATTTAGGTGTCAAAATTGAGACGGCTATTACACAAAAACTTAAGCTGAAAATCTGATTCAGTTGAGAAGTTAATGTGTAAGTATTTTTACTTGACTACTTGGTTTTCGATTTTAGTTATTGATTTGCCGTAGAGTGGTCTTTCCCAGCTAAAATTACTGGTATCTGTCATGACCATTGCCTACGGCTTATTGGATGGAGTGAATTAATTAAACAAAATTTTACGCAATTGGCTATAAAATCTCAATTAGCTTTAGAGACGCAGAAACAAGCGGATAAATGTATAATTTTTTTTTATTAGCTTTAGACAAAATCTATAAATTCTACTAATTTTAGCAAATGATTTGAGTGAGTGCGAAACCAGTGTGATTTAGTAGTTCATGAAGTAACATTCAAGATTACAAAATGTAATTTTGACGATCGCTATCGCGAAACATTAGACAAAAGCTATCTTAGGCATTGGGGATGGGTGAAGCATTACCAGGAGGAGAGGCTAAACGCGGGAAGCTAGGTAAATCGATACCGCTATGACTAGCCGTGCGAGTTTTCAGTGCGAGACGGTAGCTAACACTTTGTAATTCTGCTTGTAGCTGGCGGTTTTCGCGTTGTAGCGTGGCAACTTTATCACGCACCGGAGCCATACGTTCTTCAAATTTACGACGATAAATTTGCGGTAACTCTTGGACTACTTGTTCTAGCATACGACTGCGATCGCTCAGTTCTTGAACTGTTTGACGCAACTGATAGATTTCCGAGTCGCGAGAGGTAATTTGCTCTTGATAAAAAGTGACTTGTTGCTCGACAGCTTGTAATTGTTCTCGCAGAGCTTGAACTTGGGTTTGATGACGTTCCGAAACCTCCGGCACGGGCATAAAGTTGGTATTACCTTTTACCAGTCGGAATAACTCCTGCGACAGTTGTTGCACGAGTTGATCACGAAGCTGTAATTCTTGGTTTAGCTTCGATACTTCCGTAGAGAGAGCTTGGATTGTGGAGTTATCAGTTTGGCTCACAGTGGGTTATTGCTCCCATTAAAAATCTTTACCACTCTAAGGTATAACTGCGGTCATACTACTTTTGGCAAGTAATTGATAATGTAGCATTCCCAGATAGGTTATGAGAGGATCAAAATAAAATTTTTTTACTTTTATTTTTGTTTTCTACTTAGAGACTGGGAGGGAGAAGGATAGAGGGGAAAGGGTAAGAATATGCATAATTTCTCCCTATCCCGACTCTCTCATCCTGATTGAGCAATATTGCTTATGCTGTGACTTCCGCGACTGTGGTTGTCTTCGCCTCTCTGTTACGAGCATCTTGTTTAATCGTCAAGTAGCGAATTACATCTTCGCTGAGGCGCATTAAACGTTCCATTGGCGCGATCGCACTTGCAGCGTTGGTATAATTCATTTGAATGTAAATACCATCGCGGTGTTTGCCAATCTCATATGCAAGGCGACGCTTACCGCGATTTTGAATCTCGATATCTTGCGCTCCTTGTTCACGGAGAAAATTCTCGTACTTGCTAATATTTTGTTCTACTTGTTCATCTCCAAGGTCAGGGCGGAGAATATACATTGTTTCGTAAACTGTTTGCATGGTCGAATTATCTCCTTTTGGACAAAATGGCTGCTGATGATTGAGCTTGGGATGACAAGCAGACAACATCGAATGCAGCAAGGAATTACAATCTTATCAGCTTTTTGATTTAATGTGCTGGTGTCGCGATGAGCAAACCCGACGTGTTAACCTTACAAAAAGCCAAAAGCATCATTTTGCATCGAAACTGGTTTGTAGATAGTGAATCGGGGGTCTTTTTGGCGATAAGCTACGCTCGCTAGCCTATGGCAATGCTAAAAGCATATGCGATCGCAATTTTTCAGAATATTTGCTTAAGGATATTAGTTATATGGCGCAGCGCTACGTGCGAGTTCAAAATCAGGATGGACAAGTTTATTATGGATTACTCCAACTATCACTTGATGTCCAAGTGTTGGATGCTCCACCGTGGATGCAAGGACAACCCACCGATGTCATTTTAGTAGCAGATAGTTATCAGATTCTTGCCCCTTGTGCCCCTTCTAAAATTGTGGCGATTGGCAAAAATTATGCGGATCATGCGGCGGAAATGAAGTCAGATGTACCCGCAGAGCCTTTGATATTTATGAAGCCGACAACTGCGATTATTGCTTCGGAGGAGGAAATTCTCTATCCCCCACAATCGCAGCGTGTTGATTATGAGGGAGAATTAGCATTAGTCATAGGCGATCGCGCCTGTAATTGCACGCCAGAGGAGTCTCAAACGAAAATTTGGGGCTATACGATTGCCAATGATGTGACGGCACGGGATTTACAATCAAAAGATGGACAATGGACAAGAGCTAAGGGTTTTGATACTTTTTGTCCACTTGGTCCTTGGATTGTCCGCGAATTAAATCCCGGCGCACGTTTGCAGACATTTTTAAATGACGATGTTAAACCTGTACAATCGGCATGTATTGACCAAATGGTGTTTTCACCAGATTTTTTGGTGTCTTATATCAGTCAAGTGATGACGCTTTTGCCTGGGGATGTTGTCCTGACAGGTACTCCCGTTGGGGTTGGTGGTCTACATTTGGGTGATAAGGTACGGGTGGAAATTGAAGGTATAGGTCGTTTGGAAAACATTGTTGTCGCCCGTTAAACACGACAATTTGTCACTTAATCTTTAACTTGCTTGTTAACTTATTAACGCACCTGGGTATACACTGCATCTGAAATTGCGGGAATTTCTGCGTATTTACCGATGAGAGACTGCACAATTGAATATATGGCGCAACCGACAATCCCTAGAAAAATTGTTGTAGATAGTGTTTGGATGGCAAAATTAGCACCCGGTACAAATCCAACTAATCTGATTAAATAGTTACATAGGACAACCACAATGTCTAATAAAATTGCCTGCATTGTATTGTAACGAATAAAGTGAGGAATTTTTTCGTTGCGGACTACTAAGAAAAACAAAGCGAAAAATACTACTAAGCTACCGAAGGGAATAGCTCCGTAAATAGCGATAAATGGTAACAATGGGATAACAAGAAAGCGTAAGGCTGGGAATTGTGCAAATAAAGTTGCCCCGAATACCAACACTTCCACGAGGGGAAGCAAATATGGTAAAGATGCAAAAATCCGGTCGGGAACCGTTGTTGTACCGCGCCAAGTCATCCAGCGTTCTCCTGTGAAATTATCAAAATACAGTTTCTATTCCCCTAGAATAACGCAGGTGAAGCTTCTCCAGAGTGATAATGTCGCAATTGAGTCACCAGAATTATCTTAGTAATTGTGTAAAAATGTATTTGTGTAAAAATAAATTGAACAAGTGTGGGCAGCGTTCGACTGAGACGTTCGGCGAGCGCTCACACCGAAGTCTTGCCCACTTTGGCAAATGGCAAGCGAGACGCTTGCACTACTTATTTTCACATGATTCCTTATTCAATTTTGACGATGCGGAAACCCATTACACATTGAAATTGTTCGGGTTGCTCTTCCACAATTTTACTAATAGCTTGACCACATCTGAGTTGACCATCATGCCAACGCGGTTGTCCACTGGCATCGGCAAGTAGGCATGATTGACAAACTTGACAGGGAAGAAGTATTTGATTATCAGTTAATATTGCTAGCATCCGAACTCCTCCCCTGCAAAGTGCGATCGCTACTTAGCCCAAATACTGAGTTAACAGCTACTTACTATTATAGGAATCCTCACCAAATGCTGGAGCCAGCAAATAGATCATATTTGTAGACTCAATCTTGAAAGATTACCTATTTTTTAGTTTCAGTATTTTATCTTAAAAAAATAATTATTTAGTCAAAAAAAACACATATCTACATCAACTCTGATTGAGATTCGATCGCAATCTTTGATTATGAAGATGTAAAAGAACGATATTATTGTTTACGCCAATCTTTAAAGTATTGAATGAGATAGCATTTGATTATAATCAGCGATGGCGTGAGCCACTCCCGTAGGGAGTATCGTCAGAATCAATATCAACAACTAAGCATTTAGTTTAATGCTGAGTTCATGGTGAAAATACGCTTCACTATGGCAGAAACTAGGTTCTGGCGATATTACTGAATTTTCAATGTACCTAAATTCAATCTGCTGCTAAATTCCTCAAGGATAGTGCTTGTGAGTAAAACCAATTCTGACTTTCTTGCAAATTCCGATCCTGCTGTTGCAGAGTTAATTAATGATGAACTCCAACGTCAACGTGATCATTTAGAACTCATCGCCAGTGAAAACTTTACTTCGGCGGCGGTACTTGCGGCTCAAGGTTCCGTACTTACCAACAAATACGCCGAGGGTTTACCTGGAAAACGCTATTATGGCGGTTGCGAATACATTGATAAAATCGAACAAATTGCGATCGATAGGGCAAAAGAACTTTTTGGGGCAGCACATGCCAACGTTCAACCCCACTCCGGCGCACAGGCAAATTTCGCCGTCTTCCTTACCCTACTGGAGCCAGGCGACAAAATCATGGGTATGGACTTGTCCCACGGTGGACACCTCACCCACGGTTCACCTGTAAACGTGTCTGGAAAATGGTTCCAAGTATCCCATTACGGTGTCAACCGAGAAACCGAACAACTCAACTACGAAGAAATCCGAGAGCAGGCGCTTAGGGAGCGTCCCAAGCTCATCATTTGTGGTTATTCTGCTTACCCACGTATTATTGATTTTGCCAAGTTCCGCAGTATTGCTGATGAAGTTGGTGCATATTTGCTGGCGGATATTGCCCACATCGCCGGATTGGTGGCTACCGGACATCACCCCAGTCCCATTTCTTACTGTGATGTTGTCACAACTACTACCCATAAAACTTTACGTGGTCCCCGTGGAGGCTTGATTCTGACTCGCGATGCGGAACTGGGTAAAAAGCTTGATAAGTCAGTATTCCCAGGGACTCAAGGTGGTCCTTTGGAGCATGTAATTGCTGGGAAAGCTGTTGCCTTTGGCGAAGCCCTCAAACCAGAGTTTAAATCTTACTCTGCCCAAGTAATCGAAAATGCTCGCGCAATGGCGAATCAATTGCAGCAGCGCGGAATAAAACTAGTATCAAATGGAACAGATAATCATTTAATGTTAGTTGATTTACGTAGTGTGGGCATGACTGGTAAAGTGGCAGATCAACTCGTAAGTACGGTAAATATCACCGCCAATAAGAACACAGTCCCATTTGATCCCGAATCTCCATTTGTCACCAGTGGTTTGCGTCTTGGCTCCCCAGCAATGACTACACGTGGTATGGGGACTGCGGAATTTACGGAAATTGCTAATATTATTAGCGATCGCCTCACAAATCCTGATTCTGAAGCTGTTACGGAAGACTGTAAGCGTCGGGTGGCGGCATTATGTCAACGCTTCCCCTTGTATCCACATATTCAGATTCCTGTAGCGGCGCTGGCTTAGGCGAAAGGAGTAAGGGGAAAGAGGGAAAAGGAAAAAGGACAGGGTAAGCTGTCGCGTATTTAATTTGTATATGAGACGCAGGCAAGATGCCCCGGAGTTTTCCGTGAAGAACATCTCCCCGGAAACTCCTCTCTGTACTACAGTAATTTGACGTTTTCGTCTTATACAATTTAGCTGCACATCAGCTTACATCCTCTCTGAACATCACATTTCTGATTTTCCCTGCTCCAAAACTCCTAGCATCACTGAGTCATAATTGTTTTTGTACTGTACTGAATATTGAGATTCAGAATAAAAATTCAGGAAATAAAAAAGCTTGTACTGATTTACTTTTAAACTGTAGTAAATATATAAAGACCAGAGGGCATCCTGAGAAATACTGATTCAGTCAAGTCGTAAAAAGTACATTACACAAACTAGAACTAAAATATACTCATGCCTGTTCAGATATATCATCTGATTGCCTTCCTTGTTGCGGCGGTAGTAGTGCTTTGGACTACACCCGATGTCAGAAATATCGGGATTAAGAGCGGACAAGTTGATAAACCGGGCGATCGCAAAGTTCATCAGCGCCCAATGGTACGCCTGGGGGGAGTTTCCATCTTCACGGGTACGATGGTGGCGTTGATTCTCGTGTGGTGGTTGGGGGGATTTGCGAATTTACCACCAGAAAAGGAATGGCAAATTTGGGGCGTAATTTTGGGGGGTTCAGGCTTTTTTCTCATCGGATTAGCAGACGATTTATTAAGCCTTTCTCCATTTGTTCGCCTAGTGATGCAAGTAATTGTAGCAGCAGGAGCCTGGAAAGCAGGTGTAAGTATAGATTTTGTTACGATTCCGACGATGGGTATTGTGCAACTGGAATGGTTGAGTTTACCCATTACGGTAGTTTGGCTGGTGGGGATGGTAAATGCGATTAACTGGATTGATGGATTGGATGGATTGGCTGCGGGGGTATCGGGAATTGCTGCGGTTGTCATGTTAGTTGTGGCTTTATTTATGAAGCAACCAGCAGCCGCTTTAATTGCAGCTGCCTTAGCAGGTGCTGCTCTCGGTTTTCTGCGTTACAATTTCAATCCTGCACAAATATTTATGGGTGATGGGGGTTCCTATTTTATGGGATTTACCCTTGCATCTGTAAGTATTATTGGGCTGGTGAAAATTCCAGCTTTTACTGCGGTGTTATTGCCTTACGTCATTTTGGCGGTTCCTATTTTTGATATGTCAGCCGTGATTTTGCTACGTTTGCGTCAGGGAAAATCACCATTTCAAGCAGATAAACGCCATTTACATCACCGTTTATTGAATGCCGGATTGTCCCATCGTTGGGCGGTACTATTTATTTACTCCCTTACCTTGTGGGTGGGTAGTTTAGCAATGGCGATCGCGGGAATTCCCAGCGGTGTAATATATGCTTGTGCAACGACTTCGCTACTAAGTTATACCAGTTGGAAAGTTTGGCGACGTGCAAAAATTAGGGAATAGGGAATTTGAGGATGGGACGCGGGGATGCGCGGACGCGGGGACGCGGGGACAAAGGGACGCGGGGATGCGCGGACAAAGGGACATGAGGATAAAGAGATATATATTAAGAAGTAGAAAATTTTATTTGTGTCTCCCCCTCTCCGTGTCTTCCCTTCTCCGTGTCTTCCCTTCTCCGTGTCTTCCCTTCTCCGCGTCTCCCCATCTCCCCCTCTCTTCCATTAATCATTGCCCAAAATCAAAAATTCTATGAGTGCAGAAATCATTTGTGTTGGAACTGAATTACTTTTGGGCGATATTCTCAACGGCAATGCCCAATATATTGCCAAAGAATTAGCAAAATTAGGTATTCCCCATTACTATCAAACGGTAGTGGGGGATAATATTGAGAGATTGTACAAAGCAATTGAAATTGCCTGTTCGAGGGCAAAAATATTAATATTTACAGGTGGTTTGGGACCAACACCCGACGATTTGACTTGTGAAGCGATCGCTAATTATTTTAATTCTCCCTTAATTGAACGCCCTGAGATTATTGAAGATATTACTCAAAAGTATGCAGTTCGCCATCGGGTAATGACACCCAGCAACCGCAAGCAAGCTTTAATTCCCCAAGGTGCTGATATTTTACCCAATCCGACGGGAACCGCACCGGGGATTATTTGGCAACCACAGCCGGATTTAATTATTCTCACATTTCCCGGAGTCCCATCGGAAATGCATCGGATGTGGGAAGAAACAGCTGTCTCTTATCTCAAAAGTCAAGGTTGGGGTCAAGATGTTATTTACAGTCGGATGTTAAAGTTTTGGGGTATTGCCGAATCCGCTTTAGCTGAAAAAGTTAGTTCCTACCTGAATTTACCCAATCCCACCGTTGCACCCTACGCCAGTAAAGGTGAAGTGAAATTACGGGTTTCTGCTAAAGCCGTATCTGAATCTGCGGCAGCAGAATTAATTGTACCTGTCGAGCAGCAAATTAAAGATATCGCTGGTTTAGACTATTATGGTGCGAATAACGACACATTAGCTTCGGTAGTCGGTGACTTATTACGACAGACAGGAGAAACAGTATCAGTGGCGGAATCCTGCACTGGTGGGTATTTAGGACAAATGCTCACAGAAAATTCAGGTAGTTCCGATTATTTTTGGGGTGGTGTAATTTCTTACGATAATTCCGTCAAAGTGGGAATGCTGGGAGTTAACCCCAACGATTTAGACAAACATGGGGCTGTTAGTAGTATAGTTGCTGAACAAATGGCGATCGGAGTCAAAACTCGCCTAGGCACAACTTGGGGAATAAGTATCACCGGAATTGCAGGACCTACTGGAGGAAGCGAAACAAAGCCAGTCGGTTTAGTGTACATTGGATTGGCAGCAGCAAATGGAAATGTCTACAGCTTTGAAAATCAATTTGGGGCTATGCGAGGACGCAGTTTAATTCGCCACTTCAGTGCATGTACAGCATTAGACATATTACGACGAAAGTTGATCAAGAATAAGCAGCGATGTCCAGGCTTGTAATACAACTGCACGGCACTGCTCTTCGTCAAAGTCATGCAGCTTGTTGCTGCTTACAGTCGAAACAATTACCTAAAGGGGATTTATTCCTGTACTTCTCTCCTTTATATTTGTTTACGTTTTTTGAAATCTTTTACTTTTTTTAATCTTGTACTGTGAGAACTAAAATAAAACGACATATCGAGTTAAGATGGTAAGTTGAAAATGGTATCATCCGTTTCTAAAATGAATCGCTTCATATCTTCCCCTACTTATAATGACAATACAATTTTGATTTGCGTTACAGATGTTCTTGGAGACAATTACTGTATTGTTTGTGAGGATGGTAAGCGAATCTACGAACACATCGCCAAAGCTTTAAAAGCTGGGAAGAAGGTTTGTCTCTCCTTTCAAGGTGGTGAAGATATTACATCAGCATTTTTGGCAGAAGCCTTTAGTCGGCTATATACAAATTTCTCGGAAGAGCAAATCGAAAGTAATTTGAGCCTTACTGGCATTAACGCTGAAGATGCTGCTGATATTGAATGTGTTATTAAAGATGTCAAAGACTATCTACATAACCCACAGAAGTTTAAAAATGCGATCGCAGAATTTATGGGTGAAGATTCGCTATGACCAAACTAGTTTATCCCATCGAAAATTATCACTTTAGCTCGCATGATGGGGTACTATTTGATGCAAACATATGGATGTACATTTATGGTCCGCCCAGTCACATATCTTCACAATATAGATATGCATATACTTCGGCTTTACGGAGAATTCGTGGTGCGGGTTGTCAAATCATACTTGATGCTTTGGTGTTATCGGAATTTATTAATGCCTATGCCAGATTTTTCTATAACAAATTACCTTCAGATTTAAAACCAGGTGACTTTAAGTTATTTCGTAACAGTTCCCATTTTAAACCGGTGGCGGAGCAAATAGCCCGACGTGCCAGGAAAATTTTAGAAAAGTCTGAGCCAGCAAAAAGTAGATTTGAATCGGCAGAAATTGGCTCAATATTAAGCGAATATGCGGGTGGAGAAGCTGATTTTAATGACCAAGTATTAGCTGAGTTATGTAGAGCTAATAATTTAAAATTGGTGACACATGATGCAGATTTTAGCGGCACAAATCTAACTATTCTAACAGCAAATCCCAGACTACTTGCTTAATATGATTTTGTTGAGCTTGTTGTCGAATTTTGCCTTTCTTGATTTGGCGATTAATTTTTGACTCTCAGTATTTATCACCTTATATCATCGCGTTCTTCTAGTATATCCTGAGTACGAAGAAAAACGCGGTAATTTATTTCTATAACTACCAGACTCACAAGAGAATAATTTTAGCTATTATACAAGTTATACAAGGTAAATACTACTTTAGTTAGAAAAAAATATGTATCTTTGGAGCGAAGAGATACATAAATATTCTTTATATTCTAGTAAATGTCAATTCACGCTATAGCCACTTCACGTAAGTTATGAGTTATGTAATCTATCGTGACTCATAACTATTTTTTTATTTGATCATCCTTAAATTTTGAGTTCCCAGAAACGAAGCACTACAGAAAACTAAATTTAACGGCGATGAAACTCAACTTGCTTTTCTAAAATTTTCACATCATAATTTTCAAAAAAGTCATGACCTAATAATCCAATATCAGCTTTTGGCGCGATCGCAACTTCGATATTATTAGCAATTAAACCATTAACTGCGATCGTTTTAATCACACTAGTCTTAAATTCGATTTGGCTACCATCAGCAATACTCGCATTTAAGGTTCCAGAAGGCTTGAGTTTCAATGCTTTTGCCATTTCCTGAGTAATCAATGTACCGCTCGCACCAGTGTCAAGAATCATTTCAAAAACTTGATTGCCATTGAAAGTAACATCAATTACTGGGGTTTTCGCACTGCGGCGCTTGATAGGGACGCGAAAAACTGTACTTTGTGTGCTGTTTGGTTGCGAAACTCCGCATAATTTGCCTAGATTCACAGTTCTACCCGATGATGTCACCATAAAACAAGCGCCTGGGTCTTCTGCTGTTGCTGCTGATGGTAAAGTTAAAGCAATTATCACAGGTAAAATAGCAGGAATTACAACTCTCGGTTTCCTAGCAGCCTTCATTTTCTGGGTTTCTCCTCATATCGCCTCTAGAGTTAGAATACCCAATGCGTAAAAAAAAATAATGATTTATCAAAAACTTTGCACATTTTAGTCAAATTGAGGTGGGCAATTTACTAAACCTACATATAACGCACCCACTCACAGAGGGTACTGACTATAGTTTCTTCGGATTCTATATTTAATTTTTGGATCTAATTTTTGAATCTAATTTTTTTAATTAAACCTAAATCTAATTAAATTATTTTTATACTCCTGCGACTGAATGAAACTTCAGTAAATTCCGTATTTGTGCTGAAGCAATATCCTCAATTATTGATGTTATCGGAGATATGAGGCATAGTTTTGAGTGTAAACACAGGTATAAATAAAATTATCAATTCAATCCTAAATTAAATCATCAATCCAAGCACAAAAAGTAAATAAGGTTAGTGTCGCTGATTATTAAGCATTAATAAGCATTGATAATTTCTAATAACCTTATATGACCTGCTACTAAATAGATAAGATTGTTACTATTGTTACCATTCCTGTAACTAGCGATCGCTTTCATAATCTTGAACTTTTCTCATAAATCTGCAAATCAAAAAAAACATCTTATCTAGTGCTATTTAGACCTATTGACAAGCTTTTTAGATATTTATTAGTCAATACTACATCCCCAAATTTATGAATATATTATATCGAAGTGTAACAATTACACCTTTTTACTAATATTTGTTGCAAGCTGTTGATCCCATTGCTAGCGTATGCAAGTAAGGTCTTTGTTGGTAATTTCCTTTACAAAGGAGGTACATTATCCATGCAAAACATTGATTTTTTGTTGACACCCACTAGCTGGACTTCTGATATGGATGATCTAATCAAGTTTGGGTATTGGATTCTACTTTACTAACATCTTTAATTACCTTGAAACTGCTATGGGATTGTCTAGACAAATTCCAAACGGAGTGTTTAGTTGGGGAATTCACTGAAATTGGGAACCGTAGAACCACTATATATTGACATTTGTCTGATGGATTCATCACTTTAATTCAATTCACTGGTAATTTGACTAAAAAGCATTGTTACGTTTGGATTTACCACTGCTAATTACAGACCATTTCTCTGGGATATACTGCTTGCAAAATGTTTAATTTTTACTGCTGTCAGTGCAGTTCTGGGCAATTTTTATTCTTTTGCAAGAAGTCTCATCGATTCAACCTATTCCCCTGCTGATACCAATTCGCAATGCTCCCTGCGGGAGAGCTAACGCTAACGCAATACTCGCTCCGCGAGAAGCAAGCTACGCAATGCTTCCTTCGGAAGAGCTTCGCTAACGCAATTAAAAAACTTAGATGCAGCAAAGCTTTCAGGATTTGCATCTGTATCAGATTTTTCGTGGAATGGTATGACAGGTGAAGACTTTAGATGTGGGGTAACGACCTACACACAACACTCACCAGACATTGTTCTTGCCTTTGCCTGTATACATCTCTACAACAAAGCCTAAAAAATTACTCGGCAGTACAAGCAATGCGGTGACACATCAAATTTGGAGGTTATAGCTATGGATATTCAAGGAAAGACGGCTCTAGTGACTGGAGCATCTCGCGGGATTGGACGTGCGATCGCCCTTTCGTTGGCAAAGCAGAATGTGAAGCGCTTGTTGTTAGTTGCTCGAAATCGTCAACGGTTAGCTGAAGTTGCGGCGGAAATCGAAGCCCTGGGAACAGAAGTGGTACTTCTACCTTTAGATGTGACTCAGATAGTGGAAGTAAATATTGCGATCGCCCAAGCTTGGAGAGATTACGGACCAATTCATCTACTTGTCAACTGTGCTGGAGTTGCACACCAAACTCCATTTTTAGAATCCAAGTTATCGCAAGTCCAAGAAGAACTGGAAACGAATTTAGTCGGGATGTACTCCATCACTCGCTTAGTTGCACGACGAATGGTAAGACAAAGACAAGGAGTCATTGTCAATGTTTCTAGTTTGATGGGCAAAGTCGCCGCTCCGACAATGGCAACTTACTCTGCAACCAAATTTGCGATCGTTGGATTCACGCAAGCTTTGCGGGGTGAACTCGCAGCACACAACATCCGTGTTCTAGGGTTACTGCCATCGCTTACCGATACGGATATGGTGAGGGATTTAGAATGGTTCCGTTGGGTTGTTCCCATGACTACTCAACAGGTAGCGGATGCACTAATTGACGGATTGCAAAAAGAGTCATCGGAAATATTAGTAGGTTGGCAAAGTCATTTAGCAGTTTGGTGTAATCGCGTTGCCCCTTGGCTCTTGGAGAAAATTTTACTCATGTCTGCACCATTATCTGGCGATCGCCGGAAATACTATCCACGACTACGAAGAGCATAATCACAATTCCCAATACTTGTTCTGCGTAGAGGTGAAGCTAAAAGCGACAAGAAAATAGGTATCTTAATTATTCATATCCCCGAATTCTTCACAAATTTGGGGATAATCATGATTCCAAAATTATTGATGAAGGGCAATATTTCAGCTAATCAAATGTGACAACACTACGAATTGATTCTCCTTGATGCATCAATTCAAAAGCATCATTTATCTTTTCAATTGGCATCACATGGGTAATTAAATCATCAATATTTATCTTTCCATCCATATACCAATCGACTATTTTCGGTACATCTGTACGTCCTCTCGCACCACCAAATGCACTCCCTTTCCAAACCCTCCCCGTGACTAATTGAAAGGGGCGAGTGCGAATTTCTTCACCCGCAGCCGCAACACCAATAATCACACTGACACCCCAACCTTTGTGACAACATTCCAATGCTTGACGCATCACATTGACATTACCAATACATTCAAAAGAATAGTCAGCACCACCCTTAGTTAAATCGACTAAATAAGCAACAATATCACCATTAAGTTCCTGGGGATTGACAAAATGCGTCATCCCAAATTTTTCTGCCAAGGCTTTTCTTCGGGGGTTAATATCAACCCCAACTATCATATTTGCCCCTACCATTTTTGCTGCTTGGATGACATTTAAACCAATTCCACCCAAACCAAAAACAACTACATTTGCACCTGCTTCGACTTTGGCTGTATTAATTACCGCGCCAACACCAGTTGTGACACCACAACCGATATAACAAACCTTATCAAAGGGTGCATCTTCGCGAATTTTCGCAACAGCGATTTCCGGTAAAACTGTGTAATTAGCAAAAGTTGAAGTTCCCATATAATGGTGAATTTTCTCACCACCAATCGAAAAGCGACTCGTACCATCAGGCATCACACCTTTACCCTGAGTCAACCTAATTGCCTGACACAAATTAGTTTTTTGACTGAGACAATATTCGCATTGTCGGCATTCTGGAGTATACAAAGGAATAACATGGTCTCCAACTTTGAGACTTTTGACATCCTTACCAACTTCGACAACAATACCCGCACCTTCATGTCCTAGTATGGCAGGAAATAAGCCTTCGGGGTCTTTACCTGAAAGCGTATAAGCGTCGGTATGACAGACACCACTGGCTTTAATTTCGATTAAGACTTCACCAGCTTGAGGATTTCCTAAATCAACGGTTTCAATAGTTAACGGTTTACCTGCTTGGTAAGCCAATGCTGCTTTAACTTTCACTCTTTGCTTTCCCAATTCCCTATTTTTGAGTTTATAACAGAAACGGTTAAAACAATCCGCAATTCGTAATACCCCTCCAAGGAAGCATATTGCGTTAATTACCGCTCTAGCTAATTACCAATCCCCTCTATTTCAAATATGAACAGTCAACATTCATAGATTGGAATATTCTTTCTCGCTTTTTGCGGGCAATTTCTCGCAAGTCAACATTTCTATCCGTCTCATCGACGATTTCACCAGTAATCAGTTCCAGCACATCTTCCAAAGTAACTACACCAGCGACGCTACCATATTCATCTATAACTACGGCTAAATGTTCACGAGCTTCTATGAAGTTTTTCAGCAGTCTATCTGCATGAATTAATTCAGGAACAAAACGGACTTTGCGGACAAGTGTAGCGACTTTGTGATTTTGATTCCCTTCAATAATCGCAGTGAGTAATTCCTGTTTTAAACTAAAGCCCATGACTTGATCAATCGAGTTGTCCGTGATTATGATCCGCGTATGCTGGGAAGCGATAATCTCGGTTTTAGCTTCCGCGATCGTCAGATTACCGTTAATATGTGTCACGATGATGCGGGGAGTCATGAGGTCAGCAGCTACCACATCATTGAGCCTAAATACCCTCTGAATCATTTCTGCCTCATCTCTGGCAATAATCCCCTCTTGTTGACCAATATTTGCCAACAGCTTGATTTCTGCCTCGTTAGTGGTAGGTCTTCTTTTGCCTTTAGAGAACGGTGCAGTCACGTTTTCTAAAATCCATACTAGGGGTGTAAAGGCAATAGACAGTCCAGTAATAGGTATGGCTGTTACCAGGGCAATTGATTCACAATAACGTTCTCCCACGGTTTTGGGAATAATTTCCCCAAAGATGATAATCAAAAACGTCAAAACAGCCGAAAATACACCCAACCATTCCGATCCTAAAGCGTTAGTGACAACGCCACCTATAACGATACTGCCAATAATATTGAAGACGTTATTAAGAATCACAATGGTTGCAATTGGTCGATTCATATTTTCCCGAATTGCCAACAGTGCAACGGCAGAAGGGTTATTTGATTGGGCTAATTGTCTTACCCTGAGACTAGAAACAGAAAAAAGCGCCGTTTCTATACTAGAACACAACGCTGAACCTATAATTACAATAAAGATGGTAGTTATTAGCTGTAGCATAAGGCTTCCCAAGATAGGGAATGAATGTATCTCCTCATTAATGATTTTTGATTATGACTTAATATTCGCTGTGCTGGCATTCCTCTTCGGGAAATTCAAAATACCCTACGGGTTTACGTAGTGTTCCGTAGAAAAGCAAATGACAAAATTCCAAATTAAGAACTCCAGAGCCTACAACTTTAATAAAAATAGGCATAAATGTTGTTAGAGAAGCAAGTAAAAACTATGCGATCGCATTCGCTAAGTTTTCCTAACCATTATAGTCAGTTAAATCTTTATCTGATAGACATCTCATCCCATATCTCGCTAAATTGGTAGATACAGCAATCTTCAACTATTAAATTAATCAAACTCTCACAGCTTATGAATCCTGCCCTGACAAAAATTGGCGCTCAAATGTCCAACTTAACTGGCGTTCGAGCTATTATGAAGGACATTATCGAAACATTGCGAGCAGGCACGGGGCAGCAATTTATTAATTTAAGTGCGGGAAATCCGTTGATTTTGCCAGAAGTTGAGCAATTATGGCGCGATTGCACTGTTGATTTATTAAATAGCTCAGAATACGGTGAAGTTGTTTGTCGTTACGGTTCTTCTCAAGGCTACGCACCGTTAATTGATGCGATTGTGAATGACTTTAACCAACGCTACGGCTTAAACCTCAACGATAAAAATATTTTAATTACTCCTGGTAGCCAAACACTCTATTTCTACGCTGCCAATGCTTTTGGTGGTGACACCGAATCAGGTACTTTGAAAGAAGTTGTTCTTCCTCTTAGCCCAGATTATACGGGTTATGGTGGTGTCGCCCTCTCTCCAGAATCTTTAATCGCTTACAAACCAGCCTTAGATATTGACGCACCTGCACATAGGTTTAAATATCGTCCCGACTTTAGTCAATTATCAATTAATGAAAATACTGGTTGCGTAATTTTCTCCCGTCCATGTAATCCTACGGGCAATGTTTTGACTGATGATGAGGTACATAAAATAACTGCATTAGCTGCACCACATGACATCCCAGTATTTATCGATTCAGCATACGCTCCACCATTTCCTGCATTGAATTTTACCGAAATGACACCAATTTTTGGCGGTAATATTATCCACAGCATGAGTTTATCAAAAGCCGGTTTACCTGGCGAGAGGATTGGGATTGCCATTGGTGATGAGCGAGTCATTCAAGTTTTGGAATGCTTCCAGACAAATATGTGTATCCACCCATCGAGATATGGACAAGCGATCGCATCTCGTGCAATTAATTCAGGTAAGTTGGCGCAAATTTCGGAAACTGTAATTCGCTCCTTTTATCAAAATAAATTTACGATTCTGGAAAATGCTTTAGATGCGGTAATGTCAAAGGATTTACCCTGGTTTTTACATCGCGGTGAAGGAGCTATTTTCGCTTGGCTGTGGCTGAAGGATTTACCCATAACTGATTGGGAATTTTATCAAAAACTCAAACAAGTGGGTGTGATTGTCGTTCCTGGAAGTTCTTTCTTCCCCGGCTTGCGGGAAGATTGGCAGCACAAGCATGAGTGTTTGCGAATTAGTTTAACAGGTAGTGACGAGGAAATTGCGATCGCTATGCAAAAGTTAGCGAAGGTTGCTGAGGAAGTTTATCATGGTGCTGCTGTGGGTGCTTAATTTAATTAAAAGCTAAATCGTCAAAGCGAAGTCAAGCCAAATCTATAGGCACAGGCTGATTTTGGCAAAGTTCAACATAAATTTAAACATAAATTCAAGATGAAAGGAAAGATTAGAGATATGAAGGAGAAAAAAGAGACACAGGAAAAAGCTAAACAACCTGGGCAAGCCAAAAAAGTAAATCAGCAAAAATCTTCTTCCCCAACTCTCCCTTTATCACCCTCTCCTTCCCTGCCTACTCCCATTCCTGATGGCTATTTAGAAATTGGTACAATTGTTGCTCCGCAGGGATTAAATGGAGAAATGCGCGTATATCCAGACACAGATTTCCCGGAAAGGTTTGAGGTTCCTGGAATGCGTTGGTTACTACCTCCTCATACTTCCCAACCACAGGAAATAGAATTAATTTCGGGGAGATATGTAGAGGGAAAAAACATTTATATAATTGAACTAGAGGGCGTAAAAAATCGCAATCAAGCTGAAGAAATGCGCGGTTGTAAAATGTTAGTATTAGAAAGCGATCGCCCACATTTGGAAGAAGGGGAATATCACATTTTAGATTTAGTTGGTTTACAGGTTTTTATCCAAGAGTCGGGAGAATGTATTGGTACTGTCGTGAATTTGATTCCTGCGGGAAATGATTTATTGGAAGTTAAATTACACGCAACCAGTGACAAGAAAAAAGCAAAAAACCTTTTAATTCCCTTTGTTAAAGAAATCGTTCCTGTCGTAGATATAGCAGCAGCTAAAGTAGAAATTACTCCCCCAGAAGGATTATTAGAAATTAATGATTAATGATTAATTATTTATACTGATTAAATCTCATATTAATCTTTAATTTGAAATATAAAAATCATATCTGAACAGAACCAAAATAATCAAAATAAAAAAGATGAGTATAATACCCACCTTTTGATATAAAAACCTATTGGATATCAGTTGGGAATTACAATTTTTAAAATGGGTATTTCACAACTTTCAAAATCCCAAAATTAAAAATATTTAAAGACGCGATATCTCGCGCCTCTACAATCCCAAATTATCGATCAACCGACCCCATAATCACGTCAATACTACCGAGAATTACCACAATATCTGCAACCTTCATCCCCCGTAATAAATGCGGCAAAATTTGCAAATTATTGTAATCAGCCGGACGAATCTTAAACCGCCAAGGGAAGACATTATCATCACCAACCATATAAATTCCCAACTCACCCTTACCGCTTTCAATCCGCGCATAGGCTTCACCCTTGGGAATCTTAAACGTTGGCGAAACCTTCTTAGCAACAAACTGGTAATCAAACCCGTTCCATTCCGATTTTGCCCCTTCCATCATCCGCTTGGCTTCGAGATTCTCGTATGGACCACCAGGAAGTCCCTGAAGAGCTTGGCGGAGAATTTTCACGGATTCACGCATTTCTCGCATCCGCACCACATAGCGCGCCATACAGTCGCCAGCAGTTTCCCACTGTATATCCCAATCAAAATCATCGTAGCATTCATAATGGTCAACTTTCCGCAAGTCCCACTTCACGCCAGAAGCGCGTAGCATTGGACCAGAAAGTCCCCAATTAATCGCCTCATCGCGGGTAATCACACCAATACCTTCAATCCGGCGACGGAAAATTGGGTTATTTGTCACCAATTTTTCATACTCGTCAATTTTAGGGACAAAATATTCGCAGAAATCCAAGCATTTGTCTACCCAGCCGTAGGGTAAATCTGCGGCGACACCACCAATGCGCCAATAATTGTTATTAACCATACGGTAGCCGGTTGCAGCTTCCCACAGGTCATAAATCATTTCCCGTTCGCGGAATTGATAAAAGAAGGGAGTTTGCGCCCCTACGTCAGCCAGGAAGGGACCAAACCATAATAAATGGTTAGCGATGCGGTTCAATTCCAGCATAATCACGCGAATGTAGCTAGCGCGTTTGGGAACTGTAATCCCCGCAATTTTTTCCGGTGCGTTTACCGTCACAGCTTCATTAAACATTCCCGCAGCATAGTCCCAACGACTCACGTAGGGAACATACATAACTGTGGTGCGGTTTTCGGCGATTTTCTCCATTCCCCGGTGCAGATAACCAATTACGGGTTCACAGTCGATACAATCCTCACCATCGAGGGTGACTATCAACCGCAAAACTCCGTGCATTGAGGGATGGTGTGGTCCCATATTTAACACCATCGGTTCTGTGCGAGTTTCAATTCTTGCCATAAATGTTCATGTTCTCCGTTTGTCAAAATATAAAATTGAATCGCTCAGAAGCCAAGCCAGTCGATGACGTGTCTAGCTGATTCGCCATCAGTGCCCTTATCAATTTACCTTGGAGAGAGGGTGGCAGTTGCCGGATGCGATTAAATGTTTGTTTTTGCTGCACATATACAATTATATGGATTATTTAGATATTGAATTTTAGATTCGGAATGAGAGATTTGACTTTTGGCGCGTAATCAGAGAACTCCACGAAAAAGAATGTCCAGTAGCATCTGAACGCAATATAGTAAAGGCAAGTTGCCTATCTGTCTACAATACTTATCCTTCAACTTCCAATTCCTTAAGCATCAACTGAACCTCTTCAAAAGCATCAATCTGTGCTTCATCTTTGGCAACCCAGTATCGGAAAGTGCCCTTAATTCCTAGCAATGGCTCTTCCAAGACGTAGGGGTTGTCAAATACATGCCCGTAGATTTGCTTGCCGCCATACTGCTCCACAGCTTCACTATATGGAACTTCCCAGCAGTGTTTCTCAAAATCTTCTTCCCAAGTTTTATCATTGTAAGCCTTGCAGTCCACTAAAGTAGCAAAGCCTATAATCGCGCTTTTGGGGCATTCCTCTAGAGTCAATCCCCACTCTTCAAAGCTTCCATCATAAGCTTTACTGGAACTACAATGCAGCAATACCACACCTCGATAATATTTCTCTTCCCAGTTACGAATCTCGATAGTTTTGTTACCTGTTGCAATTAGATAAGGATAAGCACCAGCAATGCTGAATCCTCTCAATTCCGTATCTTGATTCATTGGTTTTTCTCTGGGATTAACTTTATGTACACACGTAATAATACACACCACTATTTTTGTTTTCAGTATTATTCCATAGAAGTTTTTAGAGTTAAGCTGATGTGCAGTTAAATTGTATAAAGCGAAAATATGAATTTATGTAGTGGGAGAGGAGTTTCCAGGGAGATGTTCTTCACGGAAAACTCCGGGGCATCCTGCCCGCTTTATCTATTATTCATTTATCTGGATTTATCTGGATTTTTCTAAGATTATCTCAGGAAGAGTTACAATTAAATGCTGCTATATTTGCCATCATCTTGTTTGAATGACTTCTGATTCCTCCCAGCCGCTAGATACCCAACAACCAACATTTTCCCATACTCCCGTCTTACCAAAAGAAGTCATCGAAGGTTTGCAGATTCAAGCCGGGGGACATTATTTAGATGCAACTGTTGGGGGTGGAGGGCACAGTCGATTGATTTTAGAAGCTGCAAGTGATGTACTAGTAACAGCACTCGATCAGGATGAGGAAGCTTTAGCGGCAGCGAGGCAAGAATTAGCGGAGTTTGGCAATCGGGTAAAATTCATCCACTCGAATTTTGCAACCTATAATTACCCAGCAAATACTTTTGCCGGAATTCTCGCCGATTTAGGTGTGAGTTCCTATCATCTCGATACACCGGAACGGGGTTTTAGTTTCCGCAATGAAGGTAATCTCGATATGCGGATGAATCGTCAACAATCCCTAACAGCAGCAGATGTAATCAACAATTGGACGGAAGCTGATTTAGTCGATATTTTCTTTCGCTATGGAGAGGAAAGACTCTCTAGACGCATCACCAGACGCATTCTCGAAAAACGCCCCTACCAAACAACTAAACAATTAGCTGATGTCATTGCTGGTTCCGTTCCACCCAAATATCGCTATGGGAGAATTCACCCCGCCACCCGGATTTTTCAAGCCTTACGCATCGCCGTCAATGATGAATTGGGAGTGTTAGAACAGTTCTTAGCAAAAGCACCACTAGCACTTGTACCTGGGGGGAGATTGGTAGTAATCAGCTTCCACAGTTTAGAAGATCGGATAGTTAAGCATAGTTTGCGTGAATCGTCAACAGTCAATGTGGTGACAAAAAAACCAATTATTGCTCAGGAAGAAGAGATAATTGAGAATGCGCGATCGCGATCGGCAAAATTAAGAATTGCCCAAAGGAACTAAGTAATTTAATGTTAATTATTAATTTTTATTTATACACTAAAAACCCATTAATTGCATCTATTAAAGCTTCAGGTTCATCAGCCCGGATTAAATGACCACTATTTTCAAAAATCCTCAAATCAGCATTCGGAATTCCCCTAGCAATTTCTTCCGAAAACTCCGGCGCACAAATCCAATCATGCCTACCACCGATTACTAAAGTCGGTGCAGTAATTTTGTTTAATTGGTTAAGCACATCATAAGTTCTTAAAAATCCACCAAAAGCAATATTTATTGCATCAACAGAAAGAATTTTATCATCCCAAATTTTGACAGATGTATTCGGGTCATGCTTGAGTGAATACATCGAAGCCATTATTTTAAAATAATCCCGCAATTGCTCCTCATTTTCAAAATTCCCTTCCCAAAGTCTTTGAGCAATTTGCTTTTGTGCTTCGCTTCCCCGTACTGCTAAAATTTGCTGCGCCCGTTCCAAAAAGCGATAACTTCCACTACTCGCAATAATAATTAGATGTGAAACATTCTGGGGATATTTTACTGCATAGGATAATGCCACCATCCCACCATAGGAAGTACCCAAGACAACAATTTTCTCCAAGCCCAAATACTTCCGTAATGCTTCCATATCCTCAACATTATTGTCCAGAGTATAGGTTTCCTTGGCACCACGCGCCGATCTTCCTTGTCCCCGATGATCGAAATATACTAGTTGTAACCTGCGTGTCAATGCTGAAAATGTCGGTTTATAACCAGTATGATCAGCACCAGGACCACCGTGTATCAAAAAAGCCACAGGTTGAGTATAGGTTTGAGAACCATTCACCACCACACTACAACCTTCAATATCAAAGAAAATTTCTGTATTCCGAATTTTTGCCAGCATCTTAAGTAAAAGCTAATTCAAAAACTAAGTTTAATTAATTATCACGTTAGAAGATAGAAGTGAAATTATCAGGTCAAAAATTGATACATCCTTGACTGCGACAGATAACAAAGTTTAGATGTTGTGTATATTGGGACTTAGCCAAATTTAAATAACTGTTTATAAATATAAATGAAAAATTTTTATGAATTCTGATGTCGAAAAACTCGTAGAATCTGTTTTCCAGAACCTACTTCCCGAAATCCAGATTAAAAGTATACACCCTCATGACCCTGTAGATGTTCAGAATATACCCGATTGTTGGGAACTTTTGGGGGCAGGAAACTATGCTGCGGTGCTATACCATGTCAATTACTCCGATTATGTTGTCAAGATTTATGCACCCACCCGCCCAGGGTTTGAAGAAGAGGTGGAAGTATATCGTCGTTTGGGTTCACATCCAGCCTTCTCTGAGTGTTTTTTTGCTAAAGATGGTATTTTAATTTTAAAGCGGTTATATGGTATTACCCTCTATGATTGCATTCAGCGTGGCTTGAGAATACCCAAGCAAGTCATGAAAGATATTGATAAAGCTTTAGAATATGCCCGTAGTCGTAATCTCTATCCCCATGATATCCACGGTCGTAATGTCATGATGTATCACGGTAGGGGATTAGTTGTCGATATATCAGATTTTCTTCACCAAGAAAAATGCTCGAAGTGGAATAACTTGAAAAGAGGATATTACTGGTTTTATCGTCCGATTATTTCACCACTGAAATTACGAATCCCTAATTTCCTACTCAATGCAGTTCGCAAAATATATCGAATCGCAACGTTAGTAAAAAAATACATACAGCAAAAATTAGGGATTGGGAAGTGAAGGAGATGGGGAGATGGGGA
>NZ_JAYGHN010000029.1:0-9549 GCF_034931845.1 Calothrix sp. UHCC 0171 | reverse complement strand
TGGGATGAGGCGAACTTAATCTAAAAAAGATACAGAATTCTTAAGATTAAGATACATAATTTGGGATGTAGAGACGTGAAAAAATAACTATCCACGCCTCTCTTTTCCCTAACGCCCCATATACTTGCTTGCCATTTGTATAGCGTCTGCAATATCAACATCACCGTCACCATCAGCATCTAAAAATTTGCTGAGAACTGAATTACCATCACCTTGAATACTCGCTCCAGAATTTAAGAAATTGAGTACCATTGGGACAATTACTGGCAACATTTGTTGAATTGTGGCAGCATCAATACCAGTACGTTGTGCGGCTATTTCAGCAACTTGTTGTTGCATTCCCGGTGAAAATAAAGATGTCACTGCTGAAGGATTGGCGGAAGTACCTGCAAATTGATTTACTAATGCTTGTACTGCACCTGTTCCTTCATTGGCTTGTTTTTCTTGTAAAGCCGATCGCACCTGACCACCTACAATAGACATAACTGATTGCATTGTCGAGGAATCTGCACCAGTATTATTACTTAATTGCTTGACGGCATTCATGATACCGCCGATTTGAGCTAAACTACCTTGTTGATTGGGATTGGCGACTGCGCCCAAAATTTGGTCAAAAAGTCCCATGAGGAAAGTTTCTCCGTTGGTTCATTATTCCCGCTTAATTCTCACATATTTGCTGCGATCGCTACCAAGTATTTAGGAAAAAATAAGTTTTTTGTATTCACAATTGCAGAAAGGAGGCTATTCGTAATTACGAATTTAGCTATTTAACCTCAAACGGATATTTTTCTGCCGTACTTATCATTTTCCTTCCCTGCTGAAGGGACAAAAATCTCCGCGTCTCCCCGTCTCCCTCTCTCCAAGTCAATCTCAACCTTCAATTCTGGGTTGGCGAACCACTGGTTGCTCAGAAAGGTTGTGGTTCTACTCTCAAGAAAAACACTGAAACTATTAACATAAGAAGCATCTACGTTAATAATCTACTTCCTTTAACTTATCCATAATCCATGCCTCTCCCGCGCTTAATTACCCTCATCGTTGGTTTAATTGTGATTTTGAGTCTGAGTCTCTGGCTAATTCAATATCTCAACCAACTTTCTTGGCAACTTTCCTATTTCGGGTTTTTTGGTAATATCTTACTGCTACTGCTAATTCTCCTCATTGGTAGTTTAATTGCCGCCTTTGTTTACTATGTCATGGTAATTCAAGCGGGGGAAGGACGTTCTTCCCGTCGCCCAAAACGCATCACGCCATCGGAAATCCCAGTGGTCAAATCAGAAGCTGCTTCTTCAACACTGCAAGCAGTACGCCAGCAAGTCTCGCAAATTCAAGATGAAGTGACGCGACAAGCTTTATTGAGTAAATCACGGGAAATTGAAGCCAATTTAGCCCGAGGCGAAATTCAAGTTGTTGTCTTTGGAACCGGGAGCGCGGGGAAAACATCCCTGATTAATGCTGTAATTGGGCGCATGGTTGGTAAAGTTGATGCCCCAATGGGGACAACAACTGTAGGAGAAACCTACTGTTTGCGATTGAAGGGATTGGAACGCAAAATTTTAATTACCGACACACCAGGAATTTTAGAAGCAGGGGTGGCAGGAACCGAACGGGAACAGTTAGCCAGGGGATTGGCAACGGAGGCGGATTTATTGCTGTTTGTTGTGGATAATGATTTGCGACGCTCTGAATATGAGCCGTTGAAAGCTCTCGCAGAAATTGGCAAGCGATCGATTTTAGTTCTCAATAAAACCGATTTATATACCGACGAAGATAAAGAAGTGATTTTGGCGAGGTTGCGGGAACGGGTACGCGGGTTTATTTCTACAAACGACGTAGTGGCGATATCGGCAAATCCCCAATCTGTGGAATTGGAAGGTGGGGAAATGGTCAAACCAGAGTCAGAAATACTACCGTTGTTGCGGAGAATGGCAGCAATATTACGGGCAGAAGGTGAAGACTTGATCGCCGATAACATTCTTTTACAATCACTGCGCTTGGGCGAAGAAGCCAGAAAGCTAATAGATGCTCAACGTCGCCGCCAAGCAGATAAAATTGTCGATCGCTTCCAGTGGATTGGAGCCGGTGTAGTATCTATGACACCGTTACCCGTAGTCGATCTATTAGCCACAGCAGCAGTAAATGCACAAATGGTAGTCGAAATTGGACGGGTATATGGTTGTGAATTAAATATGGAGCGCGGACGGGAGTTAGCCCTATCTTTAGCGAAAACGATTGGAGGATTGGGAATAGTTAAGGGTGCATTACAACTACTCTCGACAGCATTACAATTGAATATTGGTACATTTGTCATTGGTAGGGCGATTCAAGGGGTAACGGCGGCTTATTTAACTAGAATTGCAGGGAAAAGTTTTATTGAGTTTTTCCGCAACGATCAAGATTGGGGAGATGGGGGAATGACGGAAGTTGTCCAGCGCCAATTTCAATTAAATAAGCGCGATGAATTTGTCAAAGCATTTGTTCAAGAAGCGATCGCTAAAGTCGTAAAACCTTTGGCTGACAAAACGGCGGAAATTCTTGAGGAAGATGAGAGGGCAAGGTAAGTTATCACATCAGCTTCGTCAACATATCTACGGGAAAATACACTGCTTGCAGTATATTAAAGCACGGCTTTACCCTTGACAATAAACGCGAGCCTGACGGATTCAGTTCCGCCAAACTCACGTTGAATTAGGTCAGTAGACAAAATAGCAACAAACTATGTAATGAAAAAAGTACAACTACAAACCTGCGATCGTCTATTCATCTACCAACTTATTAATCAGTCAATCACTGATTAACCGATGTTATCGCTTTCGATGTATAAGAACATAAACGCTATTGTTACAGCAGAAAAAACGTAACCAATACAAGGAACGAGGATGGAAGGCAAAAATGATGCTGCCATAGTAAATATTCCTATTAAAAGAAACTACAATTCAAAACGAGCTTACTGCAAATTCCCACAGATTTTTCTAAATTCTCAAGATTTTTAACATGAATATAAGTCTGGGTATTTAGGCGAACTGGAAATAATTCCCTTTAGCCTTTCCCTAAATCCCTAACAACTCGTCCATCTGCAAATTAGGTAAGTCAGGGGGAATAACTGTGCGTTGAATGCTGGCTTTGTGACTTTCCTGTTGGGTGACAATGTCAATGGCAATTGCTTCGATGCGGATTTCCAGACAGCCAAAGGGTATATTGATTTCGGCAAGGGCTTCCATGCCTCCCCCAAAGGAGTTTGGCAGTAAGTCTGTGAGCAGATGGGGACCTTCTAGCAACCACCGAGTTTGGCAATCCTCAACCCATAATTTTACTGCTGTTTGAGGACGAATTTCTGGTACTACGACTCTGACTCGAACCATTTTTCCGGAAACCAGTTCACCTGTTGGTAAGCTGAGTTGAGGTACTGGTAGCGATTCGATTTCTTCATCAAGATTAAGTCCTAAGCAGGATAATACATCTGCAACTGATGATACTAGTTCTTGATCTGGTTGTTTTTCGCTGTTGGCAATAGTTGCATTTTCGGCTCTACTATTATTAAAAATATCATCATCGACAATATCATCATCAACGACTATTTCCTGTGCTAACCAAGATTGGGGAATTGTGGTATTTGTAGGCTGCTGCGGTTCTATTGCTTCTACAATGTGAGGTTCGGGGATTGATTTTTCATCAGCTAAATCAGCATTTTCTTGATAACTTAAATCAGAACTTAAATCAGCATTTACATCAGCATTTTCTTGATAACTTAAATCAGAACTTAAATCAGAACTTAAATCAGAATTTTCTTGATAATTTAAATTAGGAATTAAATTAGAACCTAAATCAGAATTGAATCCTGAATCTGGCTCTAATATTGTTTCTTCTACTACTTCGTTAGACAGTTCTTCATGAATATTTTCTGGTTCATGATGATTAGTTTCCGAAGCATGAGCCGGAGGAATATTTTTAGCTGTCGGGATGTTGATATTGTAATTTTGATAATTGAAGTTGATTGTTTCCAATCCCGAATAGCCTTGGCTTTGCATCCATTTACGGATAAGTGGAGATACAAAAGGACGACTCTCTAAAGTATTTTCTCCAGATACCGGAGGATAAATCAGTTTTGCTGCGGAGTTATCTTGAGTTTGTAGATTACCCTGATTTTGGGTGTGTAACTCGTCTGTAATAATCTCATTTGCTGGTTTCTGATTTTCAACTATTTCTAAATCGTTAGAAGTAGTTGTCACCATTTCCTGATTGACAATTTCCTCAATATTCTCTATCGAGTTTGTTAAGGGTTGAACAGTTCTTTTCCTTAAAAATGGCAAACATCTAGCTTCACTTGCCAAATCATGGGTATGAGATGATATTTCCCAAGAATTATTGGGGAGCAATTTGCGCGATTCGATTTCTAGAGGTAAAGCCCGTTTTGGAGATGGCTGAACCACTAAAGGCTGGGGATTTTTCGCAGATTTAACCAGGTTGAAAAGTTCTAAATCTAACGACACAGGTGGTTCTGGTGTCATTTGCGCTAGCCCGTAATCCAACATATCCGGCTCGGTTGGTTTAACTGTGGTGCTAACAGCTAACAACTCACTGACATCAGCCGCGATTATAAACGACTGGCTGGCTAATAATTCCACATCTCCAACACCACCAAGTGCGCCGTACAAGCAAATATCTGCTAAAAGCAACTTCGATTGACAATCTGCGGGAATTTCAATCGCCAAATCAAACCCAAATGGTAACAACTTCTCTGGTAAAGCTTGCTGTACCTGCATCAAAACTTCCAACTCCTCAGATGATGCTCCTGAGATTAATGTTCCATAGGGCGATCGCAATTCTAAGCGTAATTCTCCCCCAGCGACGCTTTCAAACTCGGCGGCATCGTTTGTTTCCTTGAATTGCACCCGTCCATCAATTGTCAACTTTTCTCCCCAATGGGCAATATATGTATGCTGGGTAAGTATCAGTGACAATGGCAATTGAGTATCATCTTTTACTGATTCCTCTACTTTCTCTTCTGCAAGTAGGGGTTCGGTAGCAGGTAAAGCTAGTTCAATCAGATTATGCAGTATTTGTTCGGCGGTGTCGCCTTTTACCCACACAGGACTAATGGGAAAATCTTTAATTGTCTCCTCTGGGATGTCTGGGCGCTTTATTTGCTTAAAATTACTAGTATTAACAAAGATTGGCTCATCAAATTCTCTGGAAATATCACCTATCTTATCGCTAGCATTTGGCTCATGCTCTTGACTTATATCTTCATCTATGTGTTTACGATAATTTATATTCTTTGCCGACTCTAAATAGTCCTCATTGTCAATTATTTCCGTCGGTTCCAGGGAAATGCGATCGCTGAATACCAAACTTTCTGCATCGATTTCGTTAACTGATAATGGTTGTAATGGTTCTAATGGTAATTGTTCCAGTGGTAATTGCCGTTGGCGATCGCTTTGTTCACTATTCTCAATGATATTTTCAGTAGTAATTTCGGCAGCAATTTCTGTATTCTCTTCAGATTCGTTGGTCGCGAAATCCTCACCGACATTGTCAATGATATTTTCTGGCTGCAAGTCAGCATCACGAATAATCGCGTCAATATCTATATCAAAATCAATATCTATATCGGTTGAATGCTGGCGGTTGTTAATCTTTTCTGTGGGGATAGTCGCTTTTTCGCCATCGCCGAGAGGAGTCTCACAAACCTCAGCAGTAATATCAATAATGTTAGGTTGCTGAATTTGTTGACCTTGATTAGAAATCAGTTTCTCAGGCGGCGATACTATTTCCGCGTTTGTCGATTCGCTACGTGAGACTGGTGTTGAGGTGGCAAAATTGGGAGGAACTGGAGGTATTGGCAGATGAGAATCAGTAGAAGTTGGAGAAATTGACGCAGATGGCGATCGCAAATTGGTGTTTTCTGCTTCCAAAGGTGTAAATAAAGAAGAGTCGGTATTGCCCTCACCATTATGACTTTCTGGAGCATGGTTACTGGCAACAGCTTGGGGAAGAACTTGCAGTTTTAAAGTATGTTGCCAAGATGTACCCAGCACATCCGACATTAAATCGCCAGAACAACGAACTTCCCAAACTCCCGGCGCAAAGTAAGTAAAAGGAATAACCGCCATTAACCCTTCATTATTGGTACGCCGCAAACGCTTATGAATACGCCGTCTTGGTGGTATCTCCCACGGGGAAATGTGAGTCACCCGTACTTCTACGTCCGTATTCGCACGAGACGAACGAGCCACAACTCGATACCGCCCTTCAATAATTTCTACATAGGGCGATTCTAAGGATTGCCAATTGCGATCGCCTTGCTTCTGTATTAGAAATTGCCACTGTTCCATCATCCGTGATGTCAATACCTTACAACCGAAAAGTAATAATTAGGTTACCTTGCTTGTCAGTTTACCTCAGCAACCTATAATTGCATCACTTATTATGTTGTTTTTATTTAAACAATGCCACTATTTTGCCTAAGTGTGCTAACTTATCGCCCCAATCCCTTGCAAAATAGCCATTGTTCCTATAAATAATTGACTACTAAACAATATCTTTAAAAAGCTAGTTGTTAACTTTATGACTACTTGATCAATTTTTAATTTTTATGTTTGGAATTTTACCAGGCATCCCCAAAGACCAATTCAACGATACGCACAATAAAATCCCGGATGAGCATTACCCAGTACAATACTGTTCAGTAAACTGAGATTTGTACCTGGAAGCATCAAGCACAAATCGACAAATACTATGTAGCAAAATTATCTTTTCAAACTAAAAGCTGGGTAGAGATACACCCAACCCAACTAGATTTTTGACATATATTTTCAGATACCAAATAAAAATTCAGGCAGCTATTTCCCGCCTATTACCGTAACAACTTTCGTAATAAGCCAAAATTTCCTCAACCTGTTGTTGGTTGGAGATAGAAGAGTTTGAGGAAAAATCAATCCACAAACCCTCTATCTGACTTTGGTTATAGTCGAATTGCTGCGACGATTGACTGATTAAACCAACCTTTACCCCTTCGACTTGACGTAAATGTGCTGCAATCTCACGATATACAGCTAAAGGTAAACCAACAAATTCGATTTGACGACGTGCTTGCATTATTTAAGAAGCTCCGGTAGGAACGCTGTTTGGTGGTGGAGCAACCGCGTCCGCCGAAGCCGTTGTAGACGATGCGGGTGCCCCTTCTCCTACCATTCTCGCAACTTCAATGCCAAATTGCTCAAAAATTACTATAGGTTCAGAACCTTCATTCATCTCAATCCGTTTTACCAACAATCCACTAGACAAGCGATCGCCTGCTTGTACATAACGGCTGCTGGGTTCGGTAGGAACTTTAATAATTGCCTTTGGCTGCTTACCCACAGAAATTACACCCGACACAAAAATACCCCGTGCTAATTCAGGTTGTTGAGTTGGTGGTAATACTGATACTAGGGAAGGATTAGCCACAACCGGTGGCATTACTCTCGGTAAAATCGGAGTCAACCCGCGATTTGGTTGAGGTAATTTAGCGATCGCACCTGCGGGAACTTTTCTGTTAGAGGCAATAGGAGCTTGAATGCGATTGGAAATAACCGCACTTCGGGGTTGTATTCTTGCTTGTACTTGCGAAGGTAGCGGTGCGACAGATGGAACAGGTCGGCGTGGCGGCATCCCAACGCTATCCGTTGCCAATTGCGGATTCACAATTTGTGCAAACGGGTCAGGTCTACCTTTGGACACTCCAATAGACCTTTGCATGGCATCTGTCGGTTGAATTAAGTTGGGATTGGCGATCGCAACTACACCACCTGCGGGTTGCTGTTTACCTGCTATAACCGGATTACTAAATGGTTGAGCAGTTGAGGTCTGAGTCTCTGATGGAGTCGCTGCGGTTGTTTGTTCTGGAGTTGCCGCAGGTGTATCGGTAGGATTACTAGCTTGCTCTCCCCCATCAGATGAACACCCTGCGATCGCCATTATCGTCATGGCTACAACTGCTATGTTTGAATATCTACCCATTAGTGTCAAAAGCCATTGGAAAATTTGTTTACTGAAATCTACCTTTGGATAACCGTAATTAAAGGTGAAATCTGATTCTGTTATAACCTAGCTTTTTGAAAACAGGAGTAATTTTTAATCCTGAAATCTTTAGTAATGGTACGGTTGAATACTATTTTTGATTTTATCAATCTACTCTAAAATTGAGTTCTAGAGTAAATTTTAGATTGAATTGTATGATTGAAAAAATGATTTGAAATCAGTATTTACACTACTTCTGATTAGAACTTCACTAAATATCAAGATTAAATATTGAGAACTGTAGCAGTGAGGAAATAAATCTCAAAGGTGTAACACAATTTACCAAGATTTCATGACCAATCTTCAATCACAAGTCTCCAATCACAAATCCCCAATCCCAGACAATCTCAAAATTAATTCTCCGTCACACCCATCAAATTTTTTAAAGAATCGAGTCCTTTTTTCACTTGACGAGAAACAGTAACAACGCTAATACCCAAACGTTCTGCCACCTGCTTTTGGGTCAAATCCTGTAGAAACACAAATTCTAAAACATCACGAGTACGTTGTTCGAGTTGAAGTAGTGCTTGTTGGAGACGAATTTGGTCTTCTTGCGCGAGTTGAAAGCTGTGATACTGCTTATCTGGCACTAATTCACCTAAGCAAGCAGCACCTTCTTCACCATCTTGTACAGGTACATCCAGACTTAAGGGAGCGCGATTCACCCAAGCCAGCTTAATTTCTTGCCACTCTTCCAGACTGATATCTAGTGCAGCTGCTAGTTCCCCGTCAGTCGGTTGGCGGTTATATTGTTCCCGAAGCGATCGCGAAACACTAATAGCTTGCTGTTGTATCGCTAACCAACGTCGGGGAATTCTGACTGTGACACCCTTATCTCGTAAGTAGTGCTGAATTTCACCACGAATGTAAGGAATCGCAAAAGAACTGAAAGCATGTCCCTTTGTAATTTCAAATCTTTCAATTGCCCGAATCAGTCCTAAACAACCGACTTGGAGTAAATCCTCATAGCTTTCTTGGCATTGATTGATCCAATAATGAGCTTCTTTCCTCACTAGTCCAAAGTTAAGTTTTACAAGTTGATTGCGAATCTCAGGCGAAGGTTCTCGTTGATAATCACGCAACAACTGCCAAATTTCATGCTTCAGTTCATTGGTGGCTATGGTAGGCATGGACGGCACCGCGCTCATTTTCTTTTTTTTCAAACAAACATTAAAAATTCGCAAGCAAACCGAGCTGCAACCACCACACATCAATGGAGGCTGAAGCAAGATTCAAATTAGCGGTTTGAATATTGTCTTTTAGGTAGGTTTGGTCTTATCTTTGGGGAACAAGACTACATAGAGCTAAGATATAAATTTTGCTACTCAATTAGGAACCGAGATAGTACGTAATTTGTCTGTTTACTGCTGAAAGTGGGCGCTAGATATAAACCGATATTATGAGAAAAATAGTTATTGTTATAAAAATTTTGTATCAAGAGAAATACTTAGTCTGTAAGAAGTTATTAAAATAGAAATCAAGTTTGAT